>DATLVL010000231.1:0-7280 GCA_035577525.1 Gemmatimonadales bacterium
TCATATGGCCCGGCTCGTAGTGCTCGAGGGTGCCGTGCGCCACGAGCCATTCCAGCTCTTCGCGCGGTGCCTGTCCAACGGTCTGGTGCGCCTGCAGGCGCGCGAGCAGGTCGCTCACGCTACACCGTCCTCAGGTACTGGTGGATCATGCTCACCGTGGCCGAGCCTTCTCCCACCGCCGCGGCCACGCGTTTGCCGGAGCCGAGACGGGCGTCGCCGGCGCAGAAGATGCCCGGCACGCTCGTCTCGAACGGGAAGGGATCCCGCGCCGCCGTCCAGCCGGCTGGCCGGTTGCCGTCGGACATCAGGTCCCGTCCCGTCAGCACGAATCCCTGCGGATCGCGCTGCACGAGGTCGGCGACGAGTGCGGTGCGTGGCGCGGTCCCGATGAAGATGAACAGCCCCGCGGCCGGCAGGTCGCGCTGCGCGCCCGTAACGCCGTCCAGCACCGTGACCGACTCGAGCCGGCCGTTACCGCGCACTCCGACGACGGTGCTGTTCAAGAGCACTGCGACGTTCTCGGTCTCGGCGAGCCGGTCGACCAGGTAGCGGGACATGGCGGCGCCGAGATCGGACCCGCGCACCAACAGCGTCACCTTGCGCGCGTGCAAAGAGAAGAACATTGCACCCTGCCCCGCCGAGTTGGCGCCGCCGACGACGCAGACATCCTGGCCGCGATACGTCCTCGCTTCGGTGAGCGCGGCGCCGTAGTACACGCCCGCGCCCAGCAGCTCGTTCACGCCCTCGGTCTCGAGCCGCCGCACTTCCATGCCCGGCGCGATCAGCACGGCATAGCCGGCCAGCTCGGACCCGTCGGAGAGGATGACCTTGCGGTAGGGATCCTCGCGCTTGATCTGCACCGCCTCCTGCACCGTGAGGATCTCGGCGCCGAACCGCTTGGCCTGGTCGGCGGCGCGTCGTGCCAGGTCGTCGCCCCTGATGCCGCTCGGGAAACCGAGGTAGTTCTCGATCTTCGAGCTGGTCCCGGCTTGACCGCCGGGCGCGCTGCGCTCGACGAGAATCGTGCGCAGCCCCTCCGACGCACCGTACACCGCGGCCGCGAGGCCGGCGGGCCCTCCCCCGACGATGATGAGATCGTAGAACGGCTGTCGCGCGCGCGTCTGCATGCCGAGCTTTTCGGCCAGCTCGCGCGGCGTGGGCTGCACCAGCGTCGTGCCGTCGGGGAAGAACACCAGGGGGAGCCGCGCCGCTCCGCCGGCCGACCCCGAAAGCAGATTGCGGACCGACGCCTCATCTTCCATGTCGATCCACTGGTACGGCACCTGGTTCGACGCGAGGAAGTCCTTCACCGCAAAGCTCGCCGGGGACAGTACGTTGCCGGCGACGCGGATGCCGTCGAACTGCGCCCGAGCCCGCGCGAACCAGTCGGACAGCAGGTCTTCGAGCACCGGAAACAGGCGCTCGCTCGGCGGCTCCCACGGCTTGAGGAGGTAGTGATCGAGGCCGATGCGGTTGATCGCCAGGATCGCCGTCTCGGTGTCGGCGTAGGCGGTGAGCAGCACGCGGCGGGCGTCGGGATAGACCTTGATCGCCTCGATCAGGAACTGGGTCCCCGTCATCTGCGGCATGCGCTCGTCCACGAGGAACAGCGCCACCTGGGCGCCGCGCTGCTTCAATTGCCGTACGGCGTCGAGCGCCTGATCGCCGGATGACGCCTTGACCACCCGGTAGTCGGCCCGGAAGTGGTGGCGCAGGTCGCGCTCGACCGCGTTGAGTACTTCGGGGTCGTCATCGACGGTCAGAAGGACGGGCTTGCTCATCGGTCGATGCGACCCCGGCGGTCAGCGCGGTTGCGGGACGATACGGATGTAGGGTTTCGGCTCCTTCCATCCGTTGGGGTAGATCTGCTTCGCTTCCTCGTTGGACACTGACCCCGCGATAATGACGTCCTCGCCCGGCTTCCAGTTCGCCGGTGTCGACACCTTGTTCTTCGCGGTGAGCTGCAGCGAGTCGATCACCCGCAGGATCTCGTCGAAGTTGCGCCCCGTCGTCATTGGATAGGCGATCATCAGCTTGATCTTGCGGTCGGGACCAATGACGTAGACGGTGCGCACCGTCTGGTTGTCGGCGGGCGTGCGTCCCTCGGCCGAGTCGCCGGCGGCCGCGGGCAGCATCTCGTACAGCTTGGAGATCGCGAGCGTCGTATCGCCGATCATCGGGTAGTTGGGCGCCAACCCTTGCGTTTCCGCGATGTCCTTCGCCCAGGCGGCGTGCTTGTCGACCGGATCGACCGAGAGCCCGATGACCTTCACGTTGCGGCGGTCGAACTCGGGCTTGAGCTTCGCCATGTACCCGAGCTCGGTCGTGCAGACGGGGGTGAAGTCCTTGGGATGCGAGAACAGCACGCCCCACGAGGGCCCAAGCCATTCATGGAAGCTGATCTTCCCCTGCGTCGTGTCAGCCTGGAAGTCGGGGGCGCTGTCGCCGATGCGTAGCGTCATGCAATCCTCGGGATCAGAGTTTCCTTGCGCAACGCCTCGAGGGACGTGCGCAACCATTCCTTTATTTCCGCCGACGCACAGAATGGCGCCTGGTCGCGCTCCGCCGCCTGCAGCACTTCCTCGTATGTCGCACCCTGCCGCAGTCCCGCGTAGAGATAGGCGACGGCCGAGCCACGCGGCCCCGTGCGGCACGACACCAGCGTCGGCCGCGGCAGCGCGTCGAGCGCCGCGACGTGCTGGCGCGCCAGATCGAGCGTCAGCTCGCGCGGCGGGTCGCTCACGACCCGCGCGCTGGTGTGCACCGACTCCTGCACCTGGGCCCAGGACATCCCGCCCGGCGTGGCGGCGAATTCGTCTCCTACCAGGAACAACCACGACTGGACGCCGCGTTCCCTGGCGTAGGCGCGAGGGTCATCGATCAGGCCGCGGTTGTACGCGAGATCAGCGGGCAGTGCGAAATCGGTCATGAGTTCGTCAATGCATCGCGTAGATGATGATGGGGATCACGACGAGCTTCACCAGCCAGTCTCCCGCGTGGATCGCCGCCACCTTCCACGGCACGTTGTCCCAGATGACCGATCCCACGAGCAGCACGGCCGGGAACCCGAGCCACAGGAACAAACCGGAGTGGATGGCGATGAAGTAGCTGTGGATATCTAGCAGGGCGATGAGGCGGGCAATCACGAACGCGAGGACGAAACAACGCGCGAATTCGATCACCAGCTTCCCGACCGGCATCTTCGCGTCCTTCATCGCGGCCTCGGGATCGAGACCCCGCAGTCGCATCCACGGCTTGAAGAACAGCAGCGGGCTGTACCACAGCCAGCCGAGCACGAACACGGCGACCGTCGCCACGAGGACGGCGACGTAGTTGACGGGTTGCATCAGGCGCACCCTTCGATTGGGATCGGTGTTTGATTCTGCCGGCTGTAAGCTGCCGCTTCGCGCGGTGGGCGACAAGGCGGGTCAGCAGCGCAGCAACTTCCTCGAGCGACACTCTGGCACGGACGCGGTCATGGAGGTTTACGCTCCGTCTGTCCCAGCAAGCCTGCGATCGTGACTATCACCCAGGCGGCGACGAACGACACAATGCCGGTCATCGCCGGCCATGCCACCAGGGCGAGCGCGAATGCGCCACGGTAGTGGCCTGTGGCAGCCGCTCGCAGCGTCGCCGCCAAGGCAAGCCCGAATGCTCCCAGAGCGACCGCCAGCGCGGCGTGCAGCGCACTCTTCGTCGTGGTGCTGCGCAGGCGCATGCGCTCGTAGGCGATGTGCGCCAGGAACACCACGGCGCTGGCCGCCCAGGCTGCGAGCCGCCACTCTCCGCCGGACAGTCTGGCCAGGTCCGCGGTGGCGATGCCGATGACCAGGTACAGCAGCCCGGCGAGCAGCACGGCGAGGCTCCAGGTGAAGCGGCTTACTTCCGTAGCCGCCCTGCTTCCTGGCTCTGCGCCAGCACGCGCTCCACGAAGTCCACCCGCTCCTGCGTGTCGCTCAACTCCTGGCGCAGCTGGGCCACTTCGGCCTCGAGGGCCTCGAAACCCTCCTGCAGCTGCTGCGTCGCGCCGGTCTCACCCTGCAGCTGCCCAGTGCTCGCCGCACGCTGCCGCAGGCGCTGCGCCCAGAGACCGAACCCGACGGCGAGCGCGGCGTGCATCCCCGCGTGAGTCCCGGTATAGACCGCGGCGGCGACGAGGTTCAAGGCGCTCGCAACGACGGCGATCGGAAACCAGATCCTGGGATTGAGCGCCATTCAGGGTTTCTTCTTGGGCCCCCGGCTCTTCTCGGCGAAGAGCTTGTGACCGGTCTTGGCGTCGAGCACTTCGTACGCGCCCAGGACGCCGACCACCCCCGCAGCCGTGCGGATCGGCGTCTTGCCCACGCGCACCCAGGTGATCTGCCCGGTGGCTTCGCGCTGGCGCTCCACGATGTCGAGTCGGGCCTGGCCCGACTTGACCACCGCCTCGTCGTCGGCACGGTACTTCGCCGCCTGGTGCGCCCACGGGAGCCGCTTATCGAAATCATCGTGCCCGATCATGTCGGCGACGGTCAGCCCCGCATCCCGCGCGAAGCCCTCGTTACACCCGCCGAACAGGTATCCGGGCAAGAGCTTCCAGAACACGCGCACCGGGCTCGCGGCATTCGCCGCGGTCCGCAGATAGTCCTGCAGCTCGCGCTCCAGCGCCTCCGCCGCCGCGGTGGCCCATGCCTTCGCATTGGCGGCCATCTCCGGATGGAGATTGGGCCACGATGCCACGATGACCTGCTGATACGCCGCCAGGACCCCTCTCGCCTGTTCGGCATTCATGCCCATTTGGTCGCGCCCCCCGCGCGGACGGCTGCTGGCTCGTCGGGATGTGCGAATAAGCTGTGTGATTGGGCGGCGACAATCAAGAAAGCCGTCAGGGTTTTCTGGTGAAGACGCGGGTGAGGAGAGCGGTGAGACCGAGCAGGATCACGGTCCAGACGAGCGCCGATACCCCAACCATCGTCGCCTGGTAGCCGAATCCCCCGAGGGCCTGGTGCCGCTCGAACAACCACGCCTGTACCAGGTACCCCGGCGCGATAATGAGATAGGCCGGGATATTGTCCATGTGTGTGAGGGCGACGCTGGCCGCGATGCCGCTGACGACCAACAGTGCCGCCGGCCGGACCCACCCCTTCACCCCCGAAAGCGACGCCATCGCGCGACTCCAATGATCAAGAGGAGCAGCAGGATGACGCCGCCCAGTAGCGATGTGCCGGACATGGGTGACTACTTGCCCACGATGATCAGGATCCCGGCCCCTAAGTCGAGGATCGCGTCAAACTTCTTGGTGGATTTCATCGCGGCTCCTTACGGTGGTAGCTCGAAATCGAGATTCGCCGGTTGCGGGAGCATGCCGGTGCAGTTCGGCTGGTCCGTGCCCTCCCCGTCCAGCAGCTCGGGTCGACCGGCACGGACGGTCACGGCCACCCCCGCCCCGACGGTATCGACGGAGACGCCGTCAAGCCAGAGCGCTCCCGTGCCGTGCAGCATGGTGCCGAAACGAATGCACGCGGCGTGTGGGTCGACGGCGAACACGACCGCAGCCTGTCGCCAGGACGTCGTGCCCTGGAGCGGCGACACGAGGCTGTCCGACAGCAGCGTAGCAGGTCGGTTGCCGGTGAACCCCTCCACCGCGATCCAGAGCGTCGCCCAGGTGGCTTGGTGGCCCCGCAGCCAGGCCCGGATGCGCACGCGCTTGTTGCGATAGGCACGCGCATCGACGATCTGCTGGGTGGCCATCCACGTCGCACGAGTCGCTCCCGGCAGCGACTGCAGCAGCATGCTCCAGCGGCCGGTCACGGCGAGCGTCGTATCGATCGACATCGCGTAGGCGGTGTCGACGGGGCCGAAGCCGAACCAGGGCATGCCCCCGCCCCCGCCCGCTTGCGCACCGGCGCGAGCTACACAGACGATGACCGCCGCACTGACGGCAATCCCGACGCGACACACCTGGCTCCGGATGCTGTTATGGGAGGGGATGAAAGTTCCGCACGTAGAAATGAAATCCCTTCCCCACGCGATTGGTCACATCCCCGCGCGCATCGGAGGGGAAATGCCATTTCGCGTCGTAGTGGACGCGGGTCCACGTATGGGGGAAATGCGCGAAGTTGGCGATGCCATCGAAGAGCCGCGAGATGGTGGGGTGCATGCCGAGCGACGTGCCGAGATTCTTGGTGGCGACGTCAGAAGAGTCGAGCAGCGTTGCGGCTATGACGGTGTCCCGCCGCACGGTCACGCGCCACCACAGGCCGGTTCCGGCGCAGACGCAGTTGCGCTGGTACTCGAAGACGTAGGCATCGGGGTGATCGCGTTGCCACGCGCTCTGCGCCTCCTCGAGCGACGGCCCGCAGGCCGACAGCGCGAGGAGAACGACCGACAATGCCGCGGCTCGATTGACGGCAACTCGATCCGGCACCTGCGGCCCCCCCACAGACGATCGCAATCAACGCTTCAGATGTACGCCGCGGCGGGTGATCCGCCAGCAGCGCGATACGCTCAGGCGACGCTGGCCAGGAACGCTTTTGCCGCCTGCAGGGCGCGCCGCTTCCCCCCGTACGAGTAGTCGCCGAAGTACTTCTGGTGGCGGGGACCGTACGAGCCGTTGGGCCGCTCGCGGAACTGGCTGCGGACGAACCACCCGTGCGTGCGGGTCGAGGGCTGATCGATGCGCGTGATGCCGCGGCGCCGGACACGGCGCGGACGGGAACGTTTCATCTGTTGAACTCGAGCTGAGTGTATTTGCGGGGATAAGCTGCGCTGTGTAGCAGACCTTATCAAGCGGCCGCCTGAGGAGTCTCCACGACGAGGTGATAGATGATGGCATACGCGATGAGCCCTACCACGAGTCCCAAGAGACCGCCGACGCCGGCTCGTGAAACCAGGACCTGGCCGGACCAGTAGCCTGAGAAGGTCTCGGCCCGGAGCGCATTCCATACGGCCAGGAGTCCCGCTGCGGCCACGAGCGCGGCGCCGACGGTGATGCGCCAGGTGGCAAGCAGCGCCCTCGGCTCCCCGCCACGGATCTGGTGCACCAGCCAGCCCAGCACGATCAGCCCTCCGATCACGGTGCTCGCGTGTTGCAGCAGGTTGAAGACCGGAAGCGCGAGACTCCCCAGCCGGACGGTGTGCTGCAGGCCGGGGACCAGCCGCACCGCCCAGTCGAAGCCGTGCGTGAATCCATCCCACACGATGTGGGTCGCGGCGCCGAGCACGATGGCTGCGGCCGAGAGAAGCCACCAGCGGCGCGGCGTGTCCAATGGTGCCGGGGGCAGCGCCAACAGGCGGCGAGT
>DATLVL010000232.1:0-2084 GCA_035577525.1 Gemmatimonadales bacterium
CGGATCTCAACGCCGAGATCATGGCTGGCGATGAAGCGCTCGATCGCTTCGGCATGGTGATGCACGTTGACCACAATGAGATCCGCGCCCGCGGCCGTCACGCTGCGGACGGTGCGCTCGAGCATGGTCTGCCCGGCGATCTCGATCAGTGCCTTGGGACAGCTCGCCCCGAGAGCGCCGAGCCGGGTTCCGCGCCCGGCGGCGAAGATCATTCCCTTCAAGGGCGCGAACCACCCGCGGGAGCCGGCGACGACCTTCGTTCGGATCGCGATGGAGGGGTGGCGGCCCCGGTGGCCACGGAGCCCGGCGCGCCTGGCTCGAGCTTCCATCGCGGCGAACCGAGATGGCGGAGGCTCGTCGTCACGTCGGGATGACGCTCGCGCACATGGCCTGCGAGTCGCTCGGCAAAGTAGACCGAGCGGTGCTGGCCGCCGGTGCACCCGAACGCGACGCTGAAGTCGGAGAAGTTCCGCTCGCGGAAGTTGGCGATGTGCGCATCCACCAGGGCGGTGACGTGACGCCAGAACATCTCCGTCTCCGGCAGGGCCTCGAGGAACCCGGCAATGGCGGGATCGGTGCCGATCCGCCCCGCCAGTTCCGGAAGCCGCCCCGGGTTGGACAGGGAGCGGCAGTCGAACACGAATCCGCCTCCGTGTTCGGAATCGTCCGGGGGCACGCCGTCGCGATAGCTGAAGCTGCTCACGCGCACGTGCAGCCCGGGCAACGCGGTGACCGGGCTCTCGCGCCGGGCCC
This sequence comes from Gemmatimonadales bacterium, assembly GCA_035577525.1. Lineage (GTDB taxonomy): Bacteria > Gemmatimonadota > Gemmatimonadetes > Gemmatimonadales > GWC2-71-9 > DASTHG01. Next base: position 754 of record DATLVL010000232.1, read on the forward strand.
AATGCTCCACGATATAGCGGAAGGCGTTCTCGAGCTCGGGGAGGTCCACAGGCAGACCCTGATCGAGCAGACGGGCGACGTTGCGCGCCGCGTAGGGCACGCTCTCGAGGAAGCGCGGCTTCCGCTCGAAGAACCCGCGGTATCCGTAGGCGCCCATCGCCTGCATGATCCGGATCAGGACGTAGCCGGGATAGTGCTCGAGGAAGCGGGCGGGGTCGGCGCCCGTGTGCCGGACGAGCGCATCGACATATCGCCCGAGCAGGTGGGCACGCACCGCCTCGGGCAGATCGGCCTTGGCGTCGTAGAGCAGCGACGCGATGTCGTATTGAGCGGCGCCGCGCCGGCCGCCCTGGTAGTCGACGAACCAGGGCTGGCCGCCCCGCAGCATGATGTTGCGGGACTGGAAATCGCGGTAGAGGAAATAGCCCGTGTCCGCCGCCAGCAGGTGCTCCACCAGGCGGGCGAAGTCGTTCTCGAGTCGTTGCTCACTGAATGGAACGTGCGCCAGCTTGAGGAAGTGGTACTTGAAGTAGTTGAGGTCCCACAGCATCGACTGGGCGTCGAAGGCCGGGCGCGGATACGCGAGCGTGAAGTCGATGACCCGCGCGCCGTCCGCCTGGAAACGCGGCAGCACGTCCACGACACGCTCGTAGCTCGCAAGCACCGCCGCCGGGAACTCTCCGCCGACGGCAGCACGGGCTGCGGAGAGCGCGTCGAACAGCGTGGTGTCGCCGAGGTCCTCCTCGAGCCAGACGCCGAGCCCTTCGTCGGCGGCGTAGATCTCGGGCACCGGGAGTCCGGCCCCCCGCAGGGAACGCGAGTACGCGAGGAACGCCCGATTCTCGTCCGCATCCGGCCCGTGAGCACCGACCACGGACGCGGGCCCGCTCCCCGTCAGCCGGAAGTACCGCCGCTGGGACCCGTCGGTCCGGAGCGGCAGCACCTTATCGGGCGGGCTTCCAAAAGTTCGCGAATAGAGGGCAACGATCGCGTCGAGCATGAGGGCAGAATAGACGAGGCCGGGGGCCGGGTGTAATGGGCCCGTCCCTTGTGCGCCAGGAAGCGAGCGGCCTACTCCTGCACGCGTTCGACGCGTGCGCCGAGCTGTGTCAGCTTGTGATCGAACTTCTCGTAGCCGCGGTCGAGGTGGTAGATGCGCGAGATGCGTGTCTCGCCCTCGGCCACGAGCGCGCCCAGCGCGAGCGCTGCGCTCGCGCGCAGGTCGGTGGCCATGACCGGCGCGCCGGAGAGCTTCTCCACGCCCTTCACCACCGCGACGTTGTTCTTGAGCTCGATGCGCGCGCCGAGGCGCTGCAGCTCGGCCACGTGCG
>DATLVL010000233.1:0-3591 GCA_035577525.1 Gemmatimonadales bacterium
CGGCCCAGGCGAGCTCGCCATGTCAATCCAGTGCTGCAATTTCCTCCCAAGAGTCAGGCTATGCCAGCGTTACCGCCAGGCAGGTGAGGGGGCATCACCGGATCACAGTGATTCGTCCGACCGCGGGCGTGCGGCCCGGCCGGCGTAAACAGAGACCCGGGCTCGGACGCGGTCTATCCGGCACGCAACTCGATGCGGCAGCCGGGCGGTTCACTCGGATTGGATGTCAGTCGCGATGCCAGCGGCGCGCCGGGCCGCTGCGGTAACCGGGTTATCCTCGGCGGCCCACGCGACCTCCCAGTAGTTGCCTTCGGGATCGGCGAAGTACGCATCGCGGCCCTCGAAGAACTCCGCGTCCGTCGGTTCCTTCGTCACGGTGGCACCGGCCGCCTGGGCGCGCCGGACGAGGGCGTCGACGTCCTCCGGCCGGTCCGCGGTAATGATGACCGAGCTGCGGATGCCGCCGTGCCCGGATTCCGGCGTGGCGCGTGCGTCGGTGCCGAGCTGATCGATGCCGAACAGCGCGAGCAGGGCGCCGCGCATCTCGAAGACGGTGAAGGTATCGCTGTCGAACGCGTGCGGCCAGCCCAGCTGACGGTAGAACTCACGCGTACGCGCGAAGTCACGCACGCCAAGGGTGATGATGTTCGCGAGTGGCAGCTGTTGATCCATGGATCGTTGCTCCTCCGTTGCACACAGAGTTGCCATCCTCTCCAGGACGGTCTCACTGTTATGATGTCCCCGCGTGGGGCGCAGCAACGCACGAGACACGCTCGCAAGCTGGGTCCATATCCAGTCCGCGCCGAACTTGCGGATCTTCACCTCGCCGAGGACGGGCCCGATGGCGGAGCAGCCGGATCGGCTACCGACTTGAGTTCGCGAGAGGTTGCCCCGTACAAGAGTTGCGAAGTAGGTGGTCGACGCCGCGATCGGCCCGCAGTGGGTGCGAGCGGAAGGTGTTCCTGATGCCTGGCTCTGAGAGGCACGTCGTCGTAGAGTCAGGCCTGGGGTCTCAGTAAGCAGGCTGCCTTGGGGGTCACATAAGCGAGGAGCTACGTCCGATAGTGTCAGCGAGGCGTCGGCGCTGCCCGGCGAGGCCTTCGCGTCGATACTTGAGCGCGTCGTCCAGCCGGTCTGGGTGATCGACGAAGCCGGATTGATCCGTTTCGCGAACGCCTCGGCGGCTGCCGCGCTCGGCTATGGCCATGCCTCGGACCTGCTAGGCAAGCCAAGCCACCAGACGATTCACCATAAGCGCCCGGACGGTACCGCCTTCCCCGCCCAGGAGTGCCCCATGCTGCTGCCGCGCACGACCGGGCAGGAGTTCCACGCTGAGGACTACCTGGTGCGGCGGGACGGGTCGCTCCTTGCGGTCCAGTTCTGGTCGGCTCCGATTGACTTGCCGGACGGCCGCGGCGCCGTAGTTTCCTTCTCCGACGTCAGCGAGCGGCGGCAGACCGAGCGGGCGCTCGCCGAGCGGGACGCGATCTTGTCGGCGCTGGGGCAGCCGGTCTGCGTGGTCACGCACGAGGGGGTGATCAGCTACGTGAACCCGGCGGCGGTCGCGACGTTGGGCTTCGATGACGCATCCGAGCTGCTCGGCCGGAACGCGCACTGGCTGGTTCACTACAAGCGCCGCGACGGATCTCCCTATCCCGTCGAGGACTGTCCGCTGACGCGGATCCGCCGGACCGGAGAGGCGCTCCACCTCGAAGAGGACTGGTGGGTCCGCAAGGACGGCTCGATGATCCCGGTCGCCTGCACGGCAGTGCCGATCACCACTCCTGACGGGTACGGCGACGCCGTCGCGATCACCGATCTGACCGCGCGCATGGCCGCCGAGCAGGCGGCGCGCGAGCGGGAGGTCGCCGAGGCTCGCGCGGCGGAACTGACCGCCAGCGAGGCCCGCCTGCGAGCGATCCTGGAGGCGGCGCATGACGGCGTCCTCAGCATCGACCAGCACGCACGCATCACCTACGTCAACACCACCGCCGAGCGCATCTTCGGGTACCGGGCCGATGAGCTGACCGGCCAGGAGATGGCCGAAGTGATCGTGCCGCCGTCGCTGCGCGAGGCGCACCGCGCCGGTTTTTCCCGTTACATGACCACCGGGGAATCGCACATCCTGGACCGCCGGATTGAGATAACCGCCCTGCGCGCCGACGGCGGCGAGTTCCCTGTCGAGCTGACGATTACCCGTGCCGGCCTGCCCGGATCCCCGGCGTTCATAGGATATTTTCGCGACATCACCGATCGCCTGCGCGCCGAGCAGGAGCTGATGGCCTCACGAGCGCGTCTGGTTACCGCGTCCGATGCAGCGCGTCAGCGGGTCACCAGGGACTTGCACGACGGCGCTCAGCAGCGGTTCGTCAGCGCCATCATCGGTCTCCAGCTCGCCCAGCGGAAGTGGGAATCAGAGCCGCGGCGCGCCCGGGAACTGGTCGACTCGGCCCTCAGCGACGCCACGCACGGGATGAACGATCTACGCGAACTCGTCGCGGGGATCCATCCCGCGATCTTGACCCAGCGTGGCCTGGCCGCTGCTCTCGCCGCCCTGACCGGCAGGCTCCCCGTCCCGGTCCAGCTCGACCTGCCCAGCCACAGGCTGCCCGCCCCGATCGAGGCGAGCGTCTATTTCTTCTGTGCTGAGGCGCTCACCAACGTCGTCAAGCACGCCCGTGCCAGCTCCGCCTGGGTGAAAGTGGCCGCAGACGGCGAGCGGTGCACGGTGGAGGTCCGCGATGACGGGGTCGGCGGCGCCCAGGCGCCGTCCGACAGCAGCGGCCTGACCGGATTGCGCGACCGCATCGGAGCGCTAAACGGGGTCATGAACATCGTCGCTCCAGCCGAAGGCGGCACCGTACTGCGCGCGGCCATCCCGCTACCGCGTAAGTCGGCGGGTGAAGCTGGCTCGATGCCATGAGTCCGCCGCGGCAGATTCGTGTCATTGTGGGCGAGGACCAGGCCTTCGTTCGGGAAGGGATCGTGCATGTCCTCACCGACGGCGGATTCGACGTCGTCGGAACTACGGCAGACGCGGACGACCTGGTCCGGATGGCCAGCGCGTACGGCCCGGACGTTGTCGTCGCCGACATACAGATGCCCCCCGGCCACGCCGATGACGGGCTGCAGGCCGTACTCGCAATCCGTGCCGCCCAGCCCGGAGTGGGGGTGCTGGTCCTTTCCCAGTTCCTTGAGGACAGCTACGTCTTCGACCTTGTTGCTGACGGCGCTCAGGGAGTTGGTTACATGCTCAAGGAGAAGGTCGGCAACCTGGACATGTTCACCGATGCCGTACGCCGCGTCGCCGACGGCGGATCGGCACTCGACCCCGATGTGGTCGCACGGCTCGTGGGCCGCAAGCAGAAGGCAAGCCTGATCGATAGCTTGACGCCGCGCGAGCGCGAAGTACTGACGCTGATCGCCGAGGGGCGTTCCAATGCCGGCATCGCGCACGAACTGGTAGTCACCGTAGCCGCCGTGGAACGGCACGTGACCAGCATCTTCGATAAGTTCGGCCTTCATCAGACCCCTGATCAGCATCGCCGCGTCCTCGCGGTGCTCAAGTACCTGAAGGCCTGATCCGGTGCG
>DATLVL010000234.1:0-8473 GCA_035577525.1 Gemmatimonadales bacterium
CGAGTCGCCCTATACGCAGGCGTTTCACGGACGCGCCAGCCCCGCCTACCAGGCAATGGAAGACTCGTTGGCCATCGCCCTCGGCATCGGCCGCGCGCGCGCCACGGGGGCCGGGTCTGCGACGCTCGCCGTCGAGCCGCCGCGCACCGGACCGCGCGGACCCGATCTCGAGGGAGTGGTGCTCGCCCACGCGTCGCAGCGTGCTGCGCCAAACAAACGTCCCACACCGGTCCGCCGGCCGGGTGACAAGACACCCGTGCAGCCGGACGACCGACCCTGATCGCCACCGAGATCTTCGGGACCCAATTCCAGAATCCGGTGCTGCTCGCGGCGGGGACCGCGGGATTCGGCAGGGAAGTGGACGGCGTTATCGATCTTGATGCCCTGGGCGGCATCATCACCAAGGCAGTGACCCCGGAGCCGCGCCGCGGGCATCCGGGACCGCGAGTGGCGGAGTTTCCCGGTGGCATGCTCAACGCCGTCGGCCTCGCCAACCCGGGCCTCGAAGCGGTGGCTACGCAGGACCTCCCCTGGCTGGAACGGCGTCTGACGCGCGCGCGGGTGCTGGTCAACGTCGCCGGGGCGAGCGTCGACGATTATGAGCGCGTGCTCGAACGGCTGAGCGACGCCCGGGTGATCGTCGCGTTCGAGATCAACGCCTCCTGTCCCAACACCTCCGCCGGCGGCCTCGAGTTCGGCGCCGACGCCCGAGGGCTCGGGGAGCTGGTGCGGCGCTGCCGCCGCCGGACCACGAAACCGCTCGTGATCAAGCTGTCTCCGGCCCTCCCCGACATCGCCGCGATGGCGCAGGTCGCCCAGCAGGAGGGAGCCAACGCCGTGAGCCTCGTGAATACCCTGCCGGGCACCCTCGACGGTCGCCTCGGGAATGGCTTCGGCGGAGTGAGCGGTCCCGCTCTGCTGCCGATCGGGGTACTGGCGACGCGGCGCGTGCGCGAGCGCATCGACCTGCCGGTCATCGGGGTCGGAGGGATCCGTACCGCCGATGACGCGCGTGAGTACCTTCACGCCGGTGCCGCGCTGGTAGCGGTGGGGACGGCGGCGCTCGCCGATCCACGGGTCCCCGAGCGCATCGCGGGAGCACTGGCGCATGGCTGAGCTCATCGTCGCGTTCGATCTCGGGAGTGGCAAAGAGGCGCTCACGCTCGCCGATCGGCTGCCGGCAATGCGCTGGGCGAAAATCGGCTCGGCGCTATTCGTGCGCGAAGGGCCGGCGCTGGTACGCGAGTTCGTCTCACGCAGGGTCCGCGTATTCCTCGATCTCAAGTGGCACGACATTCCGAGCACCGTGGAGCGGGCGGTGGGAGCGGCGCGCGATCTCGGGGTCAGCCTGGCGACGGTCCACTGCCTCGGGGGGCACGACATGCTGGTGGCCGCCGTCCGCGGCGCGGGCGAGCTGCCGCTCGTTGGGGTTACGGTGCTCACCTCCCATACGTCCACGGACCTGGAGCAGATCGTCGGCCGCGGCGTTCCGGATATGGGTTTCGAGGGGGAGCGCCTGGCGCGGATCGCCATGGAGGCTGGACTGCGTGGGGTCGTCGCGGGCGGCCGGGAGATCGGCATCGTACGGGGCGCGCTCGGGCAGGGGCCGTGGATCGTGGTGCCCGGAATACGCCTCGCGGGAGACCCCAGGGACGATCAAGCCCGCACCGTCACGCCGCCGGAGGCGGTCCGACTCGGCGCGACGCATCTTGTCGTCGGGCGGTCGATTACACGCGCAGCCGATCCTGCTGTGGTGTACCAGCAGATCCTGGGCTCGATATGAAACCTCTGAGCGTCGTGTGGTTGTTGCTGATCGGCGGCTCGCTCGCCGGGCAGGGCGGGCTGGACCAGGCCGCGGCGCGGGCGCGCTCGGCGTGGTTGGCGCACGATCCCGCCGCGCTCTTGGCGGGAAGCCCGGGGGTGACGCTCGAGATCCCCGGCGCCGATCCCTCCTCGGCAATCGGCCGGGACCAGGCGAGCGAGCTGCTCGGTCGCTACTTGCGGACTTCCCAGGAGCGCTCGGTGGACGTGCGCGCGGCGCGGCAGATGGCGGAGGGGCAGGGCTACGTCGAGTTGGAGCGGCGCTTCATCGTCGCCGGGACGAGCGAGGAGCGGCACGAGACCGTGTTTCTCGGCCTGCGGCGCCGCGGCGATCAGTGGGTGGTGGTGGAGCTGCGGACTGCGCGCTGAGGCAGCGTAACCCCACCCCTTGCGTGGACTTACGGGCAGGTCTATAGTTCAAGGCTCATGAAGAACACTTTTTGGTCGGAGTCCGTGTGAAGGTGCGCTCGAGCGTCAAACCGATCTGCGAGCACTGCAAGGTGGTGCGGCGGCGCGGCGTGTTGCGGGTGATCTGCAAGCGCAGTCCCAAGCACAAACAGCGGCAAGGCTAGCCTCATGGCACGTATCGCCGGTGTGGATCTTCCCCGGGAAAAGAAAGTCGAATACGCCCTGCCGTACATCTACGGCATCGGCAAGAGCAACGCGAAGCGGATTCTCGCCGAAACGGGCGTGAGTCCCGACACGCGCGTGCGCGATCTGCGCGACGCGGAGGTGGCGCGACTGCGGCAGGTGATCGAGCGCGATTACAAGGTCGAAGGCGCGCTGCGCACCGAAGTCGCGATGAACATCAAGCGTCTGATGGATATCGGCACGTACCGCGGGTCGCGCCACAAGAAGAACCTGCCCGTTCGCGGGCAGCGCACGCACACGAATGCGCGGACCAAAAAGGGTCCGCGGCGCGCAATCGCAGGCAAAAAGAAACCAGCCCTGAAAAAGTAAACGGCGGTCATGGCACAAGGAAAAGCACCAGGCGCGAAGCGCGCCAAGAAGGTCGTGGAAGCGGAGGGCGTCGCCCATATCACAGCGACGTTCAACAACACGCTCATCACGATCACCGACATGCATGGCAATGCGATCACGTGGGGCTCGTCGGGCAAGGCGGGCTTCAAGGGATCGAAGAAATCGACGCCCTTCGCGGCGACCGTGGCAGCGGAACAGGCGGCGCGCGAGGCGGTGAATCTCGGTGTCAAGCGCGTGCACGTGCGCGTGCAGGGACCTGGCTCGGGTCGCGAATCGGCGATCCAGGCGCTCGCCACGGCGGGGCTGCAGATCCGCTCGATCCGCGACGTGACGCCGATCCCGCACAACGGCTGCCGGCCGCCGAAGAAACGGCGGGTATAGGCGATGGCGCGCTATACCGGTCCCGCCTGCAAGCTGTGTCGCCGCGAGGGCACGAAGCTGTTCCTCAAGGGGACGCGCTGCCTGACGGAGAAGTGCGCCATCGAACGGCGCGCGTATGCGCCCGGACAGCATGGCCAGAGCACCGGCCGGCGCCGCAAGGCGTCGGAGTACTCGAAGCAGTTGCGCGAAAAGCAGAAGGTGAAGCGGATCTACGGACTGTCCGAACGGCAGTTCCGCAACATCTTCGAGCGCGTGTCGAAGGAGCCCGGCGTCACCGGCGAAGCATTGCTGGTAGCGCTCGAGAGCCGCCTCGACAACATGGCGTACCGTATGGGCTTTGCGACTTCGCGTCGCCAGGCCAGACAGTTAGTCCGCCACCGGCATATTCAGGTCAACGGGCACACGGTGGACGTTCCGTCCTACCGCGTTCGCCCGGGCGACGAAGTGCGCGTCGCCGAGAAGAGCCGCGAGCTCATCCCCATCAAGGTCGCGCGCGAGCAGTTCGGGCGCACGCAGCCGGTGACCTGGGTACAGGTGGATCCCGATAAGGCCGTCGGACGCATGACCGAGCGGCCCACGCGCGACACGATTCCGATCGCCGCGCAGGAACAGTTAATCGTCGAGCTTTATTCCAAGTGATGACAACTCTCGATTTGACCGGCTTGGTCCGGCCGCATCTGGTCGAAATGACCAAGCGTGAAGACAATCCCAATGCCGCCGAGTTCCGCCTGCAGCCGCTGGAGCGGGGCTACGGCTACACCCTCGGCAATTCGCTGCGCCGCATGCTGCTGTCGTCGCTGCGCGGCGCCGCCGTGTGGGCGTTCCGGCTCGACGGCGTCGTCCACGAGCACCAGACGATTCCCGGCGTCGTGGAAGACGTGCACCAGATCATTCAGCGCTTGAAGCAGCTGACGCTGGTGCTCGATCCCGACGTCGACGAGGCGGTGCTGCACGTGCGGCGCGACAAAGCCGGTCCGGTCTACGCGCGCGACATCGAAGCGCACGCCGCGGTGAGCGTCGTGAATCCCGACCAGCTGCTGTTCACGCTGCAGGACGACCGCGACGTCGGCGGCGAGCTGTACGTGAACAAGGGCCGCGGCTACGTCGAAGCGGAGCAGCATCCCGTCGACCGTACGCTGCCGGTGGACGTGGTGCGCATCGACTCGATCTACAATCCGGTGCGCCGCGCCAATTTCACCGTGGCGGAAACGCGCGTCGGCCAGCGCACCGACTACGATCGCCTGACGATCTCGGTCGAGACTAACGGCACCATTTCTCCCGAGGACGCGCTCGCGTACGCGGCGGCGCTGGCCCAGGAGCACTTCCGCTTCTTCGTCGACTTCGGCAAGGTGCCGATGGTGGCGGCCGAAGCGGTCACGGTCCCGGGCTCCGCGGATGGGCTCGCGGCGTCGCTGGCCCGCTCGATCGACGACCTCGGGTTGTCGGTCCGCTCGGTCAATTCGCTCAAGAACTCGAACATTCGGACCCTGGGCGACCTCGTGCAGTACAGCGAAACCGATCTCCTCAAGGTGAAGAACGTGGGGGAGAAGGCGCTGGGCGAAATCGCCGACCTGCTGCGGCGCGAAGGCCTCAACTTCGCGATGCGCTATGAGGAGACGGACGGCGTCGTCCGCATCACCGATCCCGGCGTGACGCCGATGGCGCACGCCACCGAGGGCGGCGAGGACTAGTGCGCCACCGCGCGAAGCACAAGCAGCTGTCCCGGACCGCCAGTCACCGGCGGGCGCTGCTCGCCAATATGGCGACCAGTCTGTTTCGCCACGACCGCATCGAGACCACCGAGGCGAAGGCGAAGGCGCTGCGGCCCTACGCCGAGCGGCTCATCACCCTGGCGCGGCGCGGCGATTTACACGCGCGTCGCCTGGTGGAGCGGAAGATCAAGGATCGCGAAGTGTCGCATCGTCTGTTCGCCGAGCTGGGCAAGCGCTTCGCGGCGCGGCCCGGCGGCTACACCCGGATCGTCAAGCTGCGCCACCGGCCCGGGGACGGCGCCGACGTGGCGAGAATCGAATTGCTGAGTGAGTAAGCGGCTGGCAGGGCGCTGCTGGAAACACCGAGGGGGACCCGATGGGTCCCCCTTCTCTTACGCGGCCTTGGTAATGCGGTTCGATTTGAGGCAGCGGGTGCAGACCCGCAGCCGCCGCGTCTTGCCGTCCACCAGGGCGCGCACGCGCTGCAGGTTGGGGTACCAGCGCCGCTTCGTCTTGTTGTTTGCGTGGCTCACGTTGTTCCCCACCTGGGGGCCTTTGCCACACACATCGCAGACACGTGCCATGAGTCGATCCGAAGTATGAGCGAGTCCAAAAAGAGTGGGAAACCTAAGCACGCCGCCTCGAGGCAGCAACCCCGCCGGGCCCTGATTACCGGAGTCACCGGCCAGGACGGCTCCTACCTCGCCGAGCTGCTGCTCGACAAGGGCTACGAGGTGGTCGGGGTCGTGCGCCGCACGTCCCACGACTCCTACGAGCGCATCGGCCACCTGCTCGGCCGGCTGCAGATCGTGCCGGCGGACCTGCTCGATCAGCACTCGCTCACCTCCGTGATCCGCGACGCGCGGCCGCATGAAGTCTACAACCTCGCCGCCCAGAGCTTCGTGCCGACGTCGTGGTCGCAGCCCGTACTCACCGGCGAATTCACCGCGCTCGGCGTGACGCGGTTGCTCGAGGCGGTGCGGCTGGCGCACCCGGAAGCCCGCGTTTACCAGGCCAGCTCGTCGGAGATGTTCGGAAAGGCGGTCGAGACGCCGCAGCGCGAGTCGACGCCGTTCTATCCGCGGTCGCCGTACGGCGTCGCCAAGGTCTACGGCCACTGGATCACGGTGAACTACCGCGAGTCGTACGGACTCTACGCGGTGAGCGGCATCCTGTTCAATCACGAGAGCCCACGCCGCGGGCTCGAGTTCGTGACGCGCAAGGTGTCGCACGCCGTGGCCGCGATCGCAAAAGGCAAGGCTACCGGGCTGCGGCTCGGCAACCTCGACGCCAGTCGCGACTGGGGCTATGCCGGCGACTATGTCGAGGCGATGTGGCGCATGCTGCAGCCGGCGAAGCCCGACGACTTCGTCATCGGCACGGGCGAAACCCACACCGTGCGCGAGCTGTGTGAGATCGCCTTCTCCCACGCCGGACTCGACTGGACGAAGCACGTGCGCGTCGATCCCGGGCTCGTCCGTCCCGCGGAGGTCGATGTGCTGCGCGCCGATCCCTCGAAGGCGCGCCGCGAGCTGGGCTGGCGGCCCACGGTCCCGTTCCCCGCGCTGGTGCGCATGATGGTCGACGCCGACATGAAGCGACTGGCATGAACGTGCTGGTGACCGGGGCCGACGGATTCGTCGGCTCGTGGCTCGTGCCACGGCTGCTGGACGAGGGCCACACGGTCACGGGGACCTTCCGCCCCAGCGATGACCACCGCGCCGAGCGCTTCAGCGCGGAGCTGTCACAGCGGATCACCTGGCGACCGTTGGAGCTGGCGGACGCCGCGTCGGTGCACACGGTGACCGGGACGCCCTGGGACGCCGTCACCCACCTGGCGGCGGTGAGCTGGGTGAGCCTCGCCGACCGCGACCCGGGTCGTGCCTGGAACGACAACGCCGGTGGCACCGCTCGCCTGCTGCGCGCGCTGGGCGACGTGCGCCGGGCCGGCGGGGCCGATCCCCTGGTGCTGATCGTCTCGAGTCTCGAGGTGTACGGGCTCGGTGGCCCGGCGCCGCGGCGCGAGACCGACCCTGTGGCCCCGGTCTCGTCCTACGCGGCGAGCAAGGTCGGAGCCGAGGTCGTTGCGGCCCAGGAAGGGCGGCGCGCCGGCCTGCGCGTCGTGGTGGTGCGGCCGTCGCCGCACTCGGGACCCCGGCAGAACGAGCTGGGGTTCATCCCGCGCTACGCCGGCCGCGTGTTGACGGCGCGCAAGATCCGCGCTCCGGCGATCCCCACCGGATTGCTCGACGGCGTGCGCGACTTCCTGCACGTCGCCGACGTCGTCGATGCCTACGCCCGGCTGCTGGCGGGCGGGAAAGCCGGAGAGACCTACAATGTTTCCTCGGGAGCGGGGGTCGTGCTCAAGGACGTGGTGCTGCGGCTCTGCGTGTTGGCCGGTTGGCAGCCGATTCTGGAAGTAGACAGCGCCGACGTCCGGCCCGATACTGTCCCGCATCTGGTGGGGGACGGCGGCAAGCTGGGGACCGCCACGGGTTGGCGTCCCCGTCACACGCTCGACCAGGTTCTGCAGGACGTGCTCGATGCCCAAGCGCACTGACCTTCATCGCATCCTGCTGCTGGGCTCCGGCCCGATCGTGATCGGGCAGGCGGCGGAGTTCGACTATTCGGGAACGCAGGCGGTGAAGGCGCTGAAGGAAGAGGGCTACGCCGTCGTGCTCGTGAATTCGAACCCCGCCACGATCATGACCGACCCGGAGCTGGCCGATCGTACCTACATCGAGCCGGTGACGCCCGAGTGGGTGCGGCTGGTGATCGAGCGCGAGCGCCCCGACGCGCTGCTGCCCACGATGGGCGGCCAGACTGCTCTCAACGTGGCCATGGCGCTCGCCAAGGACGGCACGCTGGCGGAGTTCGGCGTCGAGCTGATCGGGGCATCGGCGCGCGCCATTCAGATGGCCGAGGACCGCGCCGAGTTCGCGGCGGCGCTGCGCCGCATCGGCCTCGCCGCGCCGCAGGGGCAAACGGTGTCCACGATCGAGGGCGCGCTCGAAGCCGTGGCCGCGACCGGGTATCCGGCGATCGTGCGGCCTTCCTTTACTCTGGGTGGCACCGGCGGTGGAGTGGCGTACAACCGGGCGGAGTTCGAGGAGCTGGTGGGACGCGCCCTGGAGCTGTCGCCGGTGCACTCGACCTTGATCGAGCGCTCGGTGCTCGGGTGGAAGGAGTTCGAGCTCGAGGTGATGCGCGACAGCCGCGACAACGTCGTGATCGTCTGTTCGATCGAGAACCTCGATCCCATGGGCGTGCACACCGGCGATTCGATCACGGTGGCCCCGGCGATGACGCTCACCGACCGCGAATACCAGCGGATGCGCAACGCCGCGATCGCGATCATCCGTGAGATCGGCGTGGCGGCGGGCGGCTGCAATATCCAGTTCGCCGTCAATCCGGCCGACGGCGAGATGCTGGTGATCGAGATGAATCCGCGTGTGTCGCGCTCCTCGGCGCTCGCCTCCAAGGCGACCGGGTTCCCGATTGCCCGCATCGGAGCGAAGCTCGCCGTTGGCTATACGCTCGACGAGCTGCCCAACGACATCACGCGCACCACGCCGGCG
>DATLVL010000235.1:0-2911 GCA_035577525.1 Gemmatimonadales bacterium
GACGGCATGGTGGTGCTCGACGCGGTGCACCAGATCCAGGCCGCGCAGGCCCCCGATCTGGCGGTGCGCTGGAACTGCAAGGCGGGCCGCTGCGGCTCCTGCTCGGCCGAGGTCAACGGTATGCCGCGGCTGATGTGCATGACCCGGCTGGAGGATCTGCCGCTCGAACGGCCGGTGACGATCGAGCCGATGAAGGCGTTCCCGCCGGTACGCGACCTGGTGACCGACGTGTCCTGGAACTACCGGGTGAAGATGTCGATCACGCCGTTCACGCCGCGGGCCCCCGACGCGGCCGACGGTACCTGGCGTATGGACCAGGGCGACGTCGACCGGGCGATGGAGTTCCGCAAGTGCATCGAGTGCTTCCTCTGCCAGGACGTGTGCCACGTGCTGCGGGAGCACCACCTGCACGACCGCTTCATCGGTCCGCGCTTCCTGGTGCACGCCGCGGCGCTCGAGATGCATCCGCTCGACGTCGCGGACCGGCGCGAGGAGCTGCGTGCCGACCACGGCATCGGTTATTGCAACATCACCAAGTGCTGCACCACGGTGTGCCCGGAGCACATCACCATCACCGACAACGCGATCATCCCGTTGAAGGAGCGCGTGGCGGACCAGGCGTACGATCCGGTTCGCGCGCTGCTGCGGCTGGTGGGGCTATGAGCACACTCAAAAAGATCTCCCCCGCCGGCATCGACCGGGCGCTCGAGAAGGTGGACCGCTACCGTCTGCTCAACGAGCCGGGAGACGCCGAGAGCATCTGCCTCGACATTCTGGAAGTGGACCCGCAGAACCAGCGGGCGCTGGTGGCGCTGCTCTTGTCGCGAACCGATCAGTTCCAGCACGGCCGTGGCGCGGTTGCCAATGCGCGCGAAGTGCTGCCCCGTCTCGCGAGCGAGTACCACCGCGCCTACTACGCCGGCATCATCTGCGAGCGCTGGGCGCGGGCGCGGCACGCGCGCGGCGCTCCCGGGTCGCCGGCGACCGTCTACCAGTGGCTGCGCGAGGCGATGGACTGGTACGAAAAGGCCGAAGCGCAGAGGCCCCAGGGGAACGACGACCCGCTGCTGCGCTGGAACGCCTGCGCGCGCCACCTGGCGCGCCACCCCGAGCTGCAGCCGGAGGCCGAGGAGCGGGAGGCGATGCTTGAGTAGGGCGTGATGGCGGAGATCGTGATGCAGGTCGGTGAGCAGGAGCTGGTAGCGATCATCACACGCGCATTCGGGAAGGCAGGCTCGTGATGTGGCTGGTGCTCGCATTGCTGCTGCAGCAACCGAAGCACCTCTCCGTGTATGCGGCAGCCTCGCTGAGCGACGCGTTCAACGAGATCGCCGATTCGCTCGAGCGGCGTGACCCGGAGCTGAAGATCGACTTCAACTTCGCCGGCTCGCAGGTGCTGGTACTGCAGCTCGGGCAGGGGGCCGCTGCCGACGTCTTCGCCTCCGCCGACGACCGATTGATGAAAGTTGCGCAGGACAGCGGTCTGATCGAGGGGACCCCGCAGACCTTCGCACGCAACCGGCTGGTCGTGATCGTGCCGAAAGGGAACCCGGCCCGCATCGGCAAGCTGCAGGATCTGGCGCGCACCGGCGTCAAGCTCGTGCTCGCCGCGGACGCGGTCCCTGCGGGACACTACGCGCGCGAAGCGATCTTTCGTCTCGCGCGGAGCGCCGGATATCCGCCGGACTATTCGCGCCGCGTTCTGGCGAACGTTGTCTCCTACGAGGAAAACGTGCGCAGCGTCGCGTCCAAGGTGCAGCTGGGCGAAGCTGACGCGGGGTTTGTCTACATCTCCGACGTCACACCGGCCGTCGGGCGGCAAGTGCGGCGGTTCGATCTGCCGGATACGGCAAATGTGATGGCCAGTTACCCGATTGCCTTGGTCCGCCACGCCCGGAACACCGAAGCCGCGAAGACATTCATCGATTTTGTGCTCTCGCCCTCGGGCCAGGCAGTGCTGACGAAGAACGGTTTCCTCCCCGGGCGGTGAAACCCCTCGTCGTCAGGGTAGCGCTCAGCGCAGCCGTCGCCACCCTGTTGTGCATCCTCGCGTTGCCGATGGTCAGCCTCCTGGTGCGCCTGTCGCCGGGCGAGCTGCTGCACCAGCTCACACAGCCGGTCGTCCTGACGGCGCTCGGTCTCTCACTCGAAACGAGTATCGCCACCACGGTGCTCGTCATTCTGCTCGGCCTGCCCGTCGCGTATCTCCTTGCTACGAAGGAGTTCACCGGAAAGCGGGTACTGCAAACGCTGGTGGAAATTCCCATCGTGCTGCCCCCCACGGTGGCGGGCGTCGGCCTGCTGCTCGCCTTCGGGCGCGCCGGCCTCGCGGGCGGCGCGCTCAAAGCCCTGGGGATCGAGCTGCCGTTCACGACACTGGCTGTGGTGGTGGCGCAGGTATTCGTCGCGACGCCGTTCTTCATCTCCGCCGCCACCGCAGGGCTTGCCGGCATCGAGCGCCGCTACACCGAAGCCGCGGCGACGCTCGGCGCGACGCCCGGATACGGATTCTTCCGGGTGCTGCTGCCGCTGGCGTTGCCCTCGGTGCTCGCGGGCTCCGCCATGGCGTGGGCGCGCGCGCTGGGCGAGTTCGGTGCCACCATCACCTTCGCCGGGAACATCCAGAACCGCACGCAGACGACGCCGCTCGCGGTGTACAACCTCCTCGAAGCGACGCCAGACGTCGCGATCGCGCTCAGCCTCGTGCTGCTCACGGTGGCGATCGTCGTCTTGGTCTCGCTGCGCGACCACTGGTTCGGAGGCATTCGTGACGCTCGCCGCTGACGTCGGTGTGCACCTCGGTGCACTCGACCTGCACGTCGCGCTCGACGCCGCCGACGGTGAGACGGTGGCCGTGCTCGGCCCCAACGGCGCCGGCAAGACCACGTTGCTCCGCGCGCTCGCCGGACTG
>DATLVL010000236.1:0-3077 GCA_035577525.1 Gemmatimonadales bacterium
AGCAGATCGCGCGTGATGAGCCACGGCCGGCGCAGCGCGAAGGGAACGGGGAACATCACCCGATCTGCTCGAGGCGCCGCAGCTCGGGTACGCGCCATGCGATCATGGCCACGACGAGCAACGGCACGAACCCGCCCAGCAGCACGGCCGGCACGGCGCCGATCAGCCGGGCAGCGAGACCGGACTCGAAGGCGCCGATCTCATTCGACGAGCCGATGAAGATCGCGTTCACCGCCGCCACGCGTCCCAGCAGGTGCCGCGGCGTCAACGTCTGCAGTAATGTCGAGCGCAACACGACGCTCACGTTGTCGAACACCCCCGACGCAAGCAACAGCGCCACCGACAACGGAAAGCTGCGCGAGGCGCCGAATCCGCTGATGCACAGGCCGTAGAGCGTGACCGAGAGCAGCAGCACCCGTCCCATGCGGCCGCGCAGCGGGCGAAACGCCTGGTACAGGGACATCAGCACCGATCCGGCCGCGGGCGCGGCCCGCAGCACGCCCAGCCCGGCGGCGCCGACGTGCAGGATGTCGGTCGCGAAGATCGGCAGCAGTGCTTCCGCTCCCGCGAACAGGACGGAGAAGAGGTCGAGCGTCTGCGCGCCGAGCAGCACCGGCTGCGCGAGCACGAAGCGCACGCCGTGCAGCAGGCCGGACAGGCCGCGGGCGTCGCTGTCCGCGGCGGGCTGCGGCAGCGGATGGGACCGCACGCGATACAACGCGCCCCACGCAGCGGCGAGCAGCAGCGCCGCCACGCCGTAGGTCAGCTCCGGTCCCCCGAGGGCTACCAGCACGCCGCCCAGGGCCGGTCCCACGACCGCCGCGGACTGCCACGTCGAGCTGCGCCAGGTGATCGAATTCACGTACAGGTCGCGCGGCACGAGGTCGGCCGACAGGGCGGTGCGCGTCGGCTGCAGGTAGCTGCGCGCGATCCCGCTCACGAAGATCACCGTGTACACGACCCATGCGGTGTCGACTCGAATCAGCTGCAGGGCAGTCAGCGCGAACAGGGCGGCGCTGCACAGCGCCAGCACGACCAGCGCTGCGAGCGAGAGCCGCCGGCGGTCGACGCGATCGGCGAGGTGGCCGGCGGGGAGCGCGAAGCCGATGAACGGCAGCGCCTCGGCGAGCCCCACGATGCCGAGCGCCAGCGGATCGTGGGTCACGAGGTAGAGCTGCCACCCCACTGCCACGCCTTGCATCATCGTGGCGAGCGTCTGGGCGGCGAGAAAAGCGATGAAACGACGGAAGTCGGGAACTCGGAGCGCGGCGTAAGGGTCGCTCATGTCGCGGGAACAATAACTGTCGTGTGGCTGACGCGGACCTGCATGCTGTGACGGCGTTCTGTCTGTTCAGGTCGCGGAACAGGGGAACTCGAGTCCAAGCCTGAAGGGGCTGGGTATACGAATCCTATGAACATTCTGCCGCGGTTTTCGCACATCGTCGCGCCGGCGCTGGTGCTGTTGCTGCTGCCAAGCCAGGGTCCGGACAATCGCGACGGCGATCCTCCGAGCCGCGTCGCGCGGCTCAGCTTCATCAGGGGCTCCGTGTCCTTCCGGCCCGGTGACGTCGACGACTGGACCGATGCCACCGTCAATTATCCGCTGCGCAACGGCGATCATCTCTGGACCGATCAGGACGCGCGCGCCGAGATCTCGCTCGGCGGGGCGGTGATCCGCCTCGATCAGTGGACCGGTTTCGGATTCCTCGCGCTCGACGACCGCACGGCGCAGATCGATCTGTCCGAGGGCTCACTCGACGTGCGGCTGCGCCGTTTCGACGATCGCGACCTGTTCGAGATCGACACCCCGAACGGCGCCGTCACGCTCGAGCGCTCCGGCACCTACCGGGTCGACGTCGACTCGAGCGGCGACCAGACGGTCGTGACGGTGCGGGGTGGGGCGGCGGAAGTCACCGCCGCGGGGTCGGCGTTTTCGGTCGAAGCCGGGGAAGCAGGGATTCTCTCCGGCCGCGACGCACCGAGCTACGACATCAACGATGCGAGTCCGCCGGACGACTGGGAGCGCTGGTGCGCCAGCCGCGACCGTCGCTGGGACGACTCGCGCTCCACACGCTACGTCTCCCCCGAGATGGTGGGTTACGAGGATCTGGATGACTACGGCGACTGGCGCGACGGCGGCTCGTATGGGCCGGTGTGGGTGCCGCGCGAAGTCGACGCCGGCTGGGCGCCCTACCGCTACGGTCACTGGGCGTGGGTGGATCCGTGGGGCTGGACGTGGGTCGATGATGCGCCGTGGGGATTCGCGCCGTTCCACTACGGCCGCTGGGTGTCGTACGACGATCGCTGGGCGTGGGTGCCGGGACGCGTTGTGGCCCGTCCCGTCTATGCCCCGGCCCTCGTCGCCTTCGTGGGCGGACCGCGCTGGAGTCTCACGCTCGCCGCCGGCAGTGCGGGTGGCGTCGCCTGGTTCCCGCTCGGCCCGGATGAAGTGTACGTCCCGGCGTATCACGCCTCGCCGAACTACATCCGCAACGTCAACGTCACCAGCGTCAACGTGACGAACATCAACGTCACCAACATCGACGTCACGAACGTCCATTACCGTAATCGCGACGTCCCGCGGGCGGTCACCTCAGTCTCCGAGCAGACGTTCGTCGGGGCGCGTCCCGTCGGTCCCAACGCGGTGATCGTGCCGCGCGAGCGCCTCACGGAAGCAGTTGTCGTGGGAACCGCAGCGCCGCTCGCGCCGACGCGCGTGAGCGTGCTGGCGCAGCCGGGTCCGATGCGCGTGCGCCGCCCGCCGGAGACGGTGATCGATCGGCAGGTCGTCGTGAAGACGCCGCCGCCGCCGGCACGGGTTCCCTTCTGGGCAGCCGAGCCGGCGCTGCGGGCGCAGCCCGGCCGGCCACTCGACCGCTCGCTCTGGGAGCGGTTGCGCGACAGCATCGGTTCGCGTCAGCCGACGCCTCCCGTGAAACCGGCGGTGCCGGCGAACGGGTCGTCCGGCGAGCTGCGTCCGGTGCGCGGCGGGTTACCGGCGCCGCACCAGGCGCCGCCCTCCGGCGTGGTCGTACCGAATCCGCAGCCACAGCCGTCCAATGCGCCGGCGACCGAGA
>DATLVL010000237.1:0-5866 GCA_035577525.1 Gemmatimonadales bacterium
AAGAAGCAGGGCGGCTTCATCCCCGGCGTGAAGCCGGGGGCCGCGACCGCAGATTACATCGACGAAGTCCTGTCCCGTATCACGCTGCCCGGCGCCATCTTCCTCACCGTCGTGGCGCTGCTGCCGATCGTCGTCGGCAACGTGTTGAACATGCCGTTCGGGTTCGGCGGCACCGCCCTGCTCATCGTCGTCGGGGTCGCGCTCGACACGGTGCAGCAGGTCCAGCAGCACCTGCTGCTGCGGCACTACGACGGCTTCATGAAGGAAGGCCGAATCAAGTTCCGCGGCCGGCCGCGCTAAGGCCGGCTCTCCGGTGTTCATCCTGTTTCTCGGCGCGCCAGGGTCGGGCAAGGGTACCCAGGGCCTGATCGTGGCGCGGCGGCTTGGCATCCCCAAGATCGCCACCGGGGACATCATCCGCGCCGCCATGAAGGACGACTCGCCGCTCGGCAAGGAAGCGAAGCGCTTCTACGACGCCGGCAAGCTCGTTCCCGACAACGTCATCGCCGACCTGATCAAGGCCGAGCTCGCGAAGCCCGAAGCGCAGGAGGGCGCGATCTTCGACGGCTTCCCGCGCACCGCGGCGCAAGCCGAGCTGGTCGACAGGACGCTGGCCCAGCGGAGCAAGCGCCTGACCCACGTGCTGCTGCTGGACGTCCCGGAGGATGAGCTGGTGGAGCGGCTGCGCGGCCGTGCGCTGCACGAGGGACGAACCGACGACACCCCCGAAGCGATCCGTACCCGGCTCGTCGTCTATCAGCAGGACACCGCGCCGCTGGTGGCCCATTACGCCCAGCGGGGGATCGTGCATCGCGTGCCGGGGGTTGGGGAGGTTGACGCGATCGCGCAGGAAATCAAGCGGGTGCTGGGCCGATGATCACCCTCAAATCCTCCCGGGAGATCGACACGATGGCGGCGGCCGGGAAGATCGTCGCCGACACATTGGCGCTGATGGAGCGCTCGGCGGTACCCGGAGTGTCCACCAAGGAGCTCGACCGGCAGGCGGAAGAGTTCATCCGCAGCCACCCGGGAGCGCGTCCCTCCTTCAAAGGGCTGTACGACTTTCCCGCGACACTGTGCACGTCGATCAACTCCGAGGTGGTGCACGGCATCCCGTCGGCGAAGCGCGTCCTGAAGGAGGGCGACTTGATCAGCGTGGACGTCGGCGTCCAGCTCGAGGGCCTGCACGCCGACTCGGCGGCGACGTTCCCCGTGGGGACCGTGCCGCCGGAAGCGCAGCGCCTGCTCCAGGTCACGAAAGACGCGCTCGCGGCGGGGATCGCCCAGGCAAAAGCGGGGAATCACGTCGGTGACATCGGGCACGCGGTGCAACAGGTGGCGGAAAGCGCCGGCTATTCGGTGGTGCGGGAGATGGTGGGGCACGGGATCGGCTCGGCGTTCCACGAGGAGCCGCAGGTCCCGAACTTCGGGAAGCCGAAGCGCGGCGCGCGGCTGGTGCCCGGGATGACGATCGCGATCGAGCCGATGGTGAACGTGGGCGGCGCCGAGATCCGCACGTTGTCGGACAAGTGGACCGTCGTCACAGTGGACGGATCGCTGTCGGCGCACTTCGAGCACACAGTAGCAATAGCAGAAAACGGTGAACAGCCACGAATACTCACCAAGTAAAAGCGATATTCTAGACTTGTAGTTTCTCCGCTTCTCCGAGCAGCCCCTCTCCTGTTTTCGGATCTGACAGTGACGCCACATTCACGCGCACGTTCTCGACGGCTCCAATGACGGCAGTGCGCGCCAGCTCCTCGGCCACCTTCGCGTCGGAGCGCGCGTTCTTGTTGCCGATCGTGCCAATCTCGCGGGCCAGCTCTCCGACCCTCGCGGCACGGCGGGCGACGTCGAGCGGAGTGACGGCGGCGCCGAGCAGGGCGGCATCGATGGCGGCGCCGCGCGCCGGATCGTCCTTGGGCACCTTGTACGCGGCGCTGACGCGGGTGTAGGCCGCCGCGTCGTCGTCCACGAGCCGGCGCAGTTCGCCACGCAGCACGTCCGCCTCACCCAGGATGGCGCGCGCCCGCTCGTCCACTGCCGCATACGCTTTCCGGCCGATCGTGAGGCGGGCTACCATCGCCACCAGCGCGCCGGCGAGCGCGCCCGCGAGCGCAGCGGCGCTGCCGCCTCCAGGCACCGGATTCGCCCCTGCCAGTTCCTCCAGCCACCCATCGAGGCTGGGGCCCTCGGCGGCACGGATCTTCGCTTCGAGAAGATGGTCGGCGGCATCGGGGAGCAGCAGGAAGTCCGTCCCAGCGGCGAGGATGCCGCGCTCGGGGATCAGGCCGACGATCTCGCTGCGCTCGATCGCCACCCCGTGCGCAGCGGCGAGCTCCCTGACGGCGGTGAACACGGCAGCGGGGGACGTCACGTCGATGTCGAGCAGGTTCATGGACACCTGCGCGCGTCCGCCGACGTCGAAGCCGCTCGCCTGGACGGCGGGGAGCCCGCCGCTCGACGTCCGGATCTTCCTGGCGATCTCCTTGGCGATCGCCACGTCGGGCGACGCGAGATAGATGTTGTAGGCAACGAGAAACGGGCGCGCGCCGATGGCGGTGGCGCCTGCCGTCGCATGGATATGGCGCGGTCCGAAATCGGGATCCGCCGCCGCGTCACTGCCGATGCGCTCGCGCAACCCCTCGAATTCGCCTTTCCGCACGTCGGGGAGGCGCTCCCGCTCCGGCCGCGCGGCGGCGCGCGCGTAGAGATACACGGGAATTTCGAGCTCCCGCCCCACCCGCTGGGCGAGCTGGCGCGCCAGCGCGATGCAATCGTCCATCGTCACGTCGCGGACCGGGATGAACGGAACGACGTCCGTCGCGCCCATCCGGGGGTGCTCGCCGGAGTGCTTGGTGAGGTCGATGCGCTCGCGCGCCACCGCTACGGCGCGGAAGGCTGCTTCCACTGCGGCGGCGGGCGGCGCGACCAGCGTGAACACCGAGCGGTGGTGCGCGGCATCTGACTGAACGTCGAGCAGCCGCACGCCGGGGACGCCGGTGAGCGCGGCGCGCAGCGCGTCGATCGTCTCCTGGTTTCTGCCCTCCGAAAAATTGGGAACGCACTCGACTAGTGGAGAAGCCATGAGACTCCTTGCGTCAATGCAGAATGATGAATGCAGAATTGTAGCTCTGAGTCACAAGCGTCATTCGCCCGGCTGCTGGTACTCGGGCGCAGTCATTCATCATTCTGCACTCATCATTCCGCATTACGGGCGGCTCCGAATAACGCGGTACCGCAGCTGCACCAGACCATCCTCGAAGCGTTCGCTGGAAATCAACTCCAGGGGCACATCACGGTGACGCCGTGCGATCAGGGGAATACCGTCCCCGATGAACACCGGGGCCATGCTGATGACGAATTCGTCGATTGCGTGCGCGTCCAGAAAGGAGGCGATGAGGTCGCCGCCGCCCATCAGCCAGATATCCTTGCCGGGCTGCTGGCGCAGACCGCCGACGAATGCACTGATGTCTCCACGCACGAATTCCACACCGGACGGGGCAGCGGTGGGCGGCGCTTGACGCGAGAAGACGAGGGTGCGGTCCTGCCCGCCGAACTTCGCTCCCAGACGCAGGCTCGCCTCGTAGGTTCTTCGGCCCAGCAGCTTCGTGTCGATCGATTTCATGAAATCGTTCATGCCATAGAACCCTGGTGGAGCAGGGCGAGACGTCAGCCAATCGAGGTCACCGTCGGGACGCGCGATGTACCCGTCCGCGCTGGTTCCGATGTGGACGATGACCTTCCGGGCGGCCTCAGGCATTCTTGAGCAGGTCGATCAGCCAACGATGCAGGTGCCCGTTGCCGGCCACCACCGATCCGTCGCGCAGCATGTCGTCGCCACCCGTCAGCGTCGTGACCACGCCACCCGCCTCGCGCACCAGCATGATCCCCGCCGCGATGTCCCACGGGGCGAGCGTCAGCTCCCAGAACGCGTCGAAGCGTCCCGCGGCGACGTCAGCAAGGTCGAGCGCGGCGGCGCCGGCGCGCCGGATCCCGCTCGTCGTGCGGCACACCGCCGCGAACTGCCGCAGGTATTCGTCCAGCCGGTCCAGCTCCTTGAACGGAAACCCGGTCCCCACGAGCGCGCGCGTCGGGTCGGTGAGCGCCGAGATCGTCAGCCGCTGCCCGCCCGACCATGCGCCGAGGCCGCGGGCCGCGCGATAGGACACATCGCGCGTGACGTCGTGCACCACGCCGACGCTGAGCACGCCATCCACCAGCGCCCCGATGGAGATCGCGTACTGGGGGTAGCCATGCAGATAGTTTGTAGTGCCGTCGAGCGGATCCACGAGCCACACGATCTCGCCGCGGTACTCCGCGTTGGGCGACAACTCCTCGCCGACGACGATCGAGCCGGGCAGCATTCCGGTGAGCGTTTCCGCTATCAGCTCCTCCGATTCGCGATCGACCTGGGTGGCGAAGTCGTGCCGCGATTTCTCGGTCCAGCGTTCGGCCATCGGCGGTCGCGCGGCGCGCACGAGATTCGCCGCACGCTCCGCAGCCCGTTCCGCGATGTCGACTAAGTCCTTGAGCGCTCGCACCTTGCGACGGTTCCCCTCAGCCTCTTAGGTTGTGACCCCATGGCGCGTGTCTTCAGCGGCATCCAGCCCTCCGGCGAGCTGCATATCGGCAACTACCTCGGCGCCGTCAAGAACTGGGTGCGGTTGCAGCATCAGCACGAGGCCTTGATCTGTATCGTCGACCTGCACGCGATCACGCAAGCCTACGAGCCCGCCGATCTGGGCACGCGCACCCACGATATGGCCGTGGGTCTCCTCGCCGCCGGTATCGACCCGGACAAGACGATTCTCTTCGTGCAGTCCCACGTGCCGGAACACCCCGAGCTGAGCTGGATCCTCACCACCGTGACGCCGCTCGGCGAGCTGGAGCGCCAGACCCAGTACAAGGATAAGGCCCAGCGCCACGAAAGCGTGCCGGCGGGGATCCTGAGCTATCCGATTCTGCAGTCCGCCGACGTGCTGCTCTACCTCGCCACACTGGTGCCGGTGGGTGAAGACCAGCTGCAGCATCTCGAGCTGATGCGTGAGATCGCGCGACGCTGGAATCACCGCTTCGGGGACTTTTTCCCCGAGCCCGAGGCGCAGCTCACCGCGACCAAGCGTGTGCTCGGCCTCGATGGCCGCGCCAAGATGTCCAAGAGCCTCGGCAACACGATCGGCCTGCTCGAATCACCCGAGTCGATCTGGGAGAAGTTGCGCCCCGCCGCGACCGACCCCGCGCGCAAGACGCGCAAGGATCCGGGGAACCCGGACATCTGCAACATCTTCACGATCCATCAGGGGTTTTCGCCGCCCGCGGTGCAGGCGGACGTCGCGCAGAAGTGCCGCACCGCCGGCTGGGGTTGTCTCGACTGCAAGCGCGTCCTCGCGGACCACATCATAGCCGAGCTCACGCCGATCCGCGAGCGCGCGGCGGCGTTGCAGGCCGATTCGGCCGGCGTGCGGGCGACGCTGCGCGCCGGCGCCGAGCGGGCGCGCGCCATCGCGCAGCGCACCATGCGTGAGGTACGCCAGCGGATGGGATTCCTGAGTCCAGGGGAGGATTGATGCCCAACCCCGGCATGGTACAGGCCCTGCGCCTCGAGCTGTGGCTTCAGGTGATCCTGGCCACGCTGCTGGGCGGCGCCATCGGATTGGAGCGGGAGCTGTCGGGGAAGCCCGCGGGACTCCGCACCAACATCTTGATTTGCGTCGGCGCGACGCTGTTCACCGTGTTGTCGTTCAAGCTGTCGCTGGGTCGTGGCGATCCCGCCCGGGTCGCGGCGCAGATTCTGCCCGGCGTCGGGTTCATCGGTGCGGGGACGATCCTGCACGCACGAGGCTCGATCACCGGATTGACGAGC
>DATLVL010000238.1:0-8724 GCA_035577525.1 Gemmatimonadales bacterium
CCTCCGCTGTGGCCCGCTCCAGCGCCGGTGCCGCCGCCGCCGCCCGCCGTGCCGGCTCCGCTGCCACCGCAGGCCCCTTCGATCGCAGGGCTACGTGCCTCGCAATCGGCGATCACCGCGCCGAACCTGGCCCCGCTGCGGGCGCCGCCGGCGCCGGCAGCGCCGCCGCTCCCGGTTCCGCCTGCGCCGCCGCCCGCTGCCGCCGGCGTCGGCGCCATCCGCACGCCCGCCCCGGCTGCACCGCCGGCCCCAGAGCCACGCAAGACGGGGCCGCTCCGTCCGGTGAATCCGTTTCTGGTGCAGGATCCGCGGCAGAAGGCGCGCCGCCTCGCGCGCGCCCTGATCTCGGACATGCTCGTGTACCACCCGGAGAAACGGCAGCAGGGGATTCGCGACGGTACGTTGCCGCAGCTGTTCCGTGACGAGATCGACAAGAGCTGGCTCGAGTACGTGGAGCAGGTGGGCAAGGACATGGCGGACACGACGCCGTTCTGGACCGATGCGCTGAACGAGATCCTCGCCGGCGGCAAGAAGCTCTTCTAAAAGCCCGGCTAACCCCCTAGATTTGCCATATGTTAGAGCCGCTCACCGACTCCGGTGGGCGGCTCATATCGTACCCGCCCGTGCACAAGGGATGGACCTGTGGCGCTCGCCGATCGCTTCACCGAATTCACCCGACGGCTGGAAGAGCTGCGGAGCTTTCTTTGACGTCGAAGCCAAGACCGCCCGGCTGGCCGAGCTGGAACACGTCATGGCGGACGGCAGTGTCTGGAGCGACCAGGAGCGGGCCAAGAAGGTCGTCGAGGAGGTCAAGGGGCTGAAGCGCTGGATCGAGCCCTACCAGGCGCTGAAGAAGCGCGTGGACGAGGCGCGCGAGCTGGCGGAGCTGCTCGATGCCGAGTCGCACGTCGAGCTCGGCATGCAGCGCGGGCTCGATGAAGAAGCGGCGAAGATCTCCGCCGAGCTCGAGGCCCTCGAGCTGCGCAACATGCTGCGTGGGCCCGACGACGCGCGCGACGCCCTGCTGCACATCCATCCGGGAGCAGGCGGCACCGAGTCGCAGGACTGGGCCGAGATGCTGGTCCGCATGTACACCCGTTGGGCGGAGCGGCGTGGGTTCACCGTGGAGCTGCTCGATCTCGAGCCGGGGGAGGAAGCCGGCATCAAGCGGGCAGAGATCGAGATTCGCGGGACGTATGCCTACGGCCTGTTGCACGCCGAGATCGGCGTGCACCGCCTGGTGCGCATCTCGCCCTACGACGCACAGTCACGCCGTCATACCTCGTTCGCGTCGGTGTTCGTCTATCCAGTCGTGGACGACGACATCGAGATCGACATCAAGGAAGATGACCTGCGCATCGACGTGTACCGCGCCTCGGGGAAGGGCGGCCAGCACGTCAACAAGACGTCGTCCGCGGTGCGCATCACGCACCTGCCCACGAACATCGTCACACAGTGCCAGAACGAGCGCAGCCAGTTCAAGAACAAGGCGACCGCGATGAAGATGCTCAAGGCGCGGCTGTACGAGCGTGCCGTCGCGGAGCGCGAAGCCAAGAAAGCCGAGCACGACAAGCAGAAGACGGACATCTCCTGGGGGAATCAGATCCGCTCTTACGTGTTCCAGCCCTACACGATGGTGAACGACCATCGCACCGGCCTCAAGGTGGGAGACGTGCAGAAGGTGATGGACGGCGACCTCGATCAGTTCATCGAAGCGTACTTGAAGCAGTTCGGGAGCAAGGCCGCGTGAGCGGGTTCGAAGCGGCGCGGCGCGACAAGCTCGCCGAGCTGGTGCAGCGCGGCATCGCGCCGTTCGCGTACCGCTTCGAGCGTAGCGGCACCGCGCGACAGGCTGTGGACGGTTTCCACGAGGGCGACGAGACTGTGCACCGGCTCGCCGGACGGCTCGGCCCGGCGCGCTCCCACGGCAAGACGGTCTTCGCCCACCTCGAGGACCACACCGGGCGCATCCAGGTCTACTTCAAGCGCGACCAGCTGGGCCCCGAGCAATTCGAGATCGTAGGGCTGTTCGACCAGGACGACATCGTCGGCGTCGAGGGGCCGCTCTTCAAGACGCGCACCGGTGAGATCACTGTTCGCGTTGATCGGGTGACGCTGCTCACCAAGGCGCTGCGCCCCCTGCCGCGCGGCAAGGAGGACGAGGAGGGTGTGCGTCACGGCGCCCTCACCGATCCCGAAGTACGCTTCCGGCAGCGCTATGCCGATCTCGCGATCCACCCCGATGTCCGCGCCGTCTTCATGCTGCGCGCGCGCGCCGTGAGCTACATCCGGCGCTTCCTCGACGCGCGGGGGTATCTGGAGGTGGAAACGCCCGTATTGCAGCCGCTGTACGGCGGCGCGGCGGCGCGACCGTTCACAACGCGATACGAGGCGCTGGATGCGACGTTCTATCTGCGCATCGCCGATGAGCTGTACCTGAAGCGGTGCATCGTGGGCGGGCTCGAGCGGGTGTACGAGATCGGGCACGACTTCCGCAACGAGGGACTCGACCGCTGGCATAATCCCGAGTTCACGATGGCGGAGTGGTACGAAGCGTACGCCGACTACCGCGACATGGCCGACGGCACTGAAGCCCTGGTATCGGGGCTGGTCACGGAGCTCGCCGGCGCCGCGGTGCTCGAGCGCCACGGCAAGCGCGTCTCCTTCGAGCGCCCGTTTGCCCGCAAAGATTTCTTCACCCTCATCAAAGAAACGGCCGGCGTCGATCTGACCGTTGCCGGCGACGCGGAGCTGCGGGCGGCGTTGCGGAGCCGAGAGGCGGAGTCGCGGATGGCGGAGCAGCGTCAGTTCGTCTCGGCGGACGCCCTCTCCGGCGCCAAGCTGCTCGACGAGGTCTTCAAGACCCTCGCCGAGCCGATGCTGGTGCAGCCGACGTTCGTGCTCGATTATCCGGTGGCGCTGTCGCCGCTGGCCAAGCGCAAGCGCGACGATCCCACGCGGGTCGAGCGCTGGGAGCTGTTCGTGCTGGGGCGCGAGATCGCCAACGCGTTCAGCGAGCTCAACGATCCCGACGAGCAACGGCGCCGCTTCGAGGAACAAGCACGCTTTCGCGCGGCCGGCGACGCGGAAGCGCAGCCGCTGGATGAGGACTTCCTGCGGGCCCTCGAGTACGGCATGCCGCCTACCGGCGGCGTCGGGATGGGCGTGGATCGCCTGCTCATGATCCTCGCCGATCAGCCGTCGATCCGCGACGTGATTCTCTTTCCGATGTTGCGGCCCGAATGACGCCCTGGATCTGGGTGGCCGCGGCGTTCGGCCTGTTCGCGGTGCTCGCGGTGCTCGTGTTCGGCGCCACGTGGCCGAGCCGGCTCGAGTTCAGCATCGCCATGCGCTACCTCAAGAGCCGCGGGCTATCCCGGCTCGTTTCGTTCATCACCGTGATCGCGGTGCTCGGCGTGACGGTCGGTGTCGCGGCACTGGTCGGGGTGCTCGGCGTGATGAACGGACTGCAGGCCGACCTGCGCGACAAGATCCTGGTGGCGAGCCCGCACATCCGGGTCCTCACCTACGGCGAGGGGTTGCGGCTCGACGACTGGCGCAACGTGCTCACCCGTGTACGCCGCGTTCCAGGCGTCACCGCCGCGGCGCCCTTCGTGATCACGCAGGGCGGGATCTCGGCCGGTCACGATTACGCCGAAGGCGTGGTCGTGTTCGGGATCGATCCCGACACGGGCAAACGGGCGGTCACGACGCTCGCCGCGCACTTCACACGTGGCGATTTGCACTTCCGCACAACGCGCCCGGACGTCGAGGCGGGCATCGCCCTCGGCAACCGTCTCGCCGCCAAGCTGTCCGCGTATCCGGGGGACGTCGTCACCCTGGTGGCATTCGCCGGGACGAAATTCAACGCCAGCACCGGCGCCTACATCCCGCGCTACCACCGCTTCGAGGTGACGGGGCTGTTCGACACGGGGATGTTCGAGTACGACAACTCCTACGTGGTGCTCGACCGCAGCGTGGCACAGCGCTTCGCCGCCCTCGACACGGCGGTCACGGGGCTCGAGGTCCGGCTCGCCGATCCCTGGCAGGCGCAGGCGTTTGCCTCGGACCTCGAGAACCGGCTGGGGTATCCGCATCGCGTCGTCGACTGGCAGTCCCAGAACGCCTCGCTGTTCTCGGCGCTGAAGCTCGAGAAACTCGCGATGGGGTTCATCGTGTTCTTCATTTGTATCGTCGCGGCGTTCAACGTCGTCGGCATGCTGACGATGGTGGTGCGCGACAAGACGCGGGAGATCGGTATCCTGCTGGCGATGGGGCTGCATCGCGGAGCGGTGCGCCGGGTGTTTCTGATCCAGGGCGTGCTGATCGGTTTCGTCGGCACCATCCTCGGCGCCGGGCTGGGGCTGGCCTGGGGCGGCGTCATCAACCGGGGCGAGTTCATCCACATCGACCCGTCTATCTACTTTATCGACCACCTCCCCGTGCACACCCTGCCCGAAGATCTGCTGCTCGTGATCTTCGCGAGTCTGGTCATCGCGACCATCGCCCCGCTGTATCCGGCGATGCAGGCGGCGCGGCTCGATCCCGTGGACGCGATCCGCTCCGAATGAACGCGCTGCTCGAGGCGCGCGGTTTGCGCAAGGTCTACGCGGGGGGAGACGGACGCCCCCTCGAGGTGTTGCGCGGCGTGGATATCGAGGTGCACCGCGGTGAGCTGGTGGCGATCGTGGGGACGTCGGGGGCGGGGAAGAGCACGCTGCTGCACCTGCTCGGGGCGCTCGACCGGCCCACGGCGGGGGACGTGTGGCTCGAGGGATCGCGCTACGCCGACGTCGGACCCGAGGGAACGGCCGAGCTGCGCAACCGTAAGCTCGGATTTGTCTTCCAGTTCCACCATCTCTTGCGCGAGTTCTCCGCGTTGGAGAATGTGATGATGCCGCTCTTGATCGCGGGGGTGGGGGAGCGCGAAGCCCGCTCGCGGGCGGAGGAGCGCCTCTCCGCGGTCGGCCTGGCCGGACGGATGACGCACCGGCCAGGGGAGTTGTCGGGGGGTGAGCAGCAGCGCTGCGCGGTGGCGCGGGCGCTGGTCCACGACCCCAACGCGGTGCTCGCCGACGAGCCGTCGGGCAATCTCGATCACGCGTCGAGCGAGCGGCTGCACGAGCTGTTGTTCCGTCTGGCGCGAGAGTTGGAAACGGCGGTGGTGATCGTCACGCACAACCGCCAGCTGGCCGCCCAGGCGGACCGGATTCTCTGGCTGGAAGACGGGCGGCTGGTGACGGTCCGTTCGGTGGACGCGATACCCTGATGCGCTGCGACAACTGCAAGGAACGCGACGCGGTGATCAACCTGACCCAGGTGGAACACGACACGAAGATCACGCTCCACCTGTGCGAGCAGTGCGCCCAGGAGAAAGGCATCGAGACTGGTACGACGGTGCTGAAGACGCCGCTCGGCAAATTCCTGTCGGCGATGGAGAAGAGCACCACGCTCCCGGTCCCCGCCGACACGCTGCGCTGCCCCGCCTGCGGCGCGACGCTGCGCGATTTCCGCGATACCGGCCGGCTTGGCTGCGCCGAGTGTTATCAGGCGTTCGGGGACCACCTGCGCGATCTGTTGCGGCGGCTGCACGGCTCGAGCCAGCATGTGGGTGAGCGCTATTTGCCGCCGGGTGCCGCCGGAGAGGCGACCGCGACCAGCCATCTGCTCGAGCTGCGCGATCAGCTGCGGCGCGCCGTCGAGAGCGAGAATTTCGAGCTCGCCGCCGAGCTGCGCGATCAGATCCGGGTGCTCGAATGATCGATCTCTCCCTGCTCCCCGACGGCGGCGTCGCCTGGCTCGACGCGTCCGGGCCGAATCCCCACATCGTCCTGTCGACGCGCATCCGGCTGGCGCGCAACGTGGTGGGGCATCCGTTCAGCCTCAGGGCCTCGGACGCCGATCGCACGGCGGTGCTGGCGCGCGTCAGCGACGCCGCCAACGAATGCAGCGAGCTGCGCGGTGCTCAGCTGCTGCGGCTCGATGAGATGCCGCGGCTCGACCGGCAGCTCTTGCACGAGCGCCATCTCGTTTCCAAGGAGCTGGCAGCGCTCGATCGTGAGCCGCCGGAGGCGCGCAAAGCCTCGGCTGTGTTGATCGACTCCCCCGCCGGCGTCATGGTGAATGAAGAGGATCACCTGCGCTTGCAGGCGATGGTGTCGGGGTTCGCACTCGAGGACGCGTATAGCGCGTTGGAATCGGTAGATACGGAGCTGGGACAGCTGCTTCCGTTCGCGTTCCACCCGGAGTTTGGCTATCTTACTTCGTGCCCGACCAACGCCGGCACGGGGTTGCGGGCGAGCGTGCTTATCCACTTGCCCGGCTTGGTGTTAACGAAGGAAATTGGAAAGGTGTTGCAGGGCCTGACTCAGGTAGGCCTCACGTTTCGGGGGCTGTACGGGGAGGGCAGTGAAGTCGTCGGGAATTTCTTTCAATTGTCCAATCAGACGACACTCGGCAAGGCCGAAGGGGAGCTACTCGATCATCTGGGCCGCATCGTACGACAGGTGATCGAATACGAAGAGCAGGCACGGGACGTGCTCCTCAAGACGGCGGCCGGGACGGTGGACGACAAGGTATGGCGAGCGTACGGGTTGCTGCGCTATGCGCGGTCGTTGTCGTTCGAGGAGACGATGAACCTGTTGAGCGGCGTGCGACTCGGCGTCGGGCTGAATCTGATCACCGGGCTGAGTGTATACACACTCAACAAGCTCCTCATTCATACGCAACCCGCTCATCTGGCGGCGCTGGAGGGCCGGCCGCTGAGCGACACTGAAGAGCGCGCTACGCGGGCGTCGTGTGTTCGCCGCCTGCTAGGCGCGGAGACCACTTGAGGCAGGAACGGCGATGAACGGCTACAACTTCACGGATCGTGTGCGGAAAGTCCTGCAGATGGCGCGGGAAGAAGCCGCGCGGCTGCACCACGAGTACGTTGGCACCGAGCACATCCTGCTCGGGCTGATCCGCGAGGGCGAGGGGGTGGCCGCGGCCGTTCTGACCAACCTCAACGTCGACCTCGAAGAGATCCAGCAGAAGATCGAAGAGACCGTCAAGAAGGGAAAAGCGGCCGCGGCCGCCGGTCCCGATCTCCCGTATACGTCGCGCGCCAAGAAGGTCCTCGAGCTCGCGATGAGCGAAGCGCGCGAGCTGAATCACTCCTACGTCGGCACCGAGCACCTGCTGCTCGGCCTGTTGCGCGAGGAGAAGGGTATCGCGGCGCAGGTGCTCACCGACGCCAGCGTGAACCTGGAGCAGGCGCGCGCCGAGACGCTGCGCCTCCTGGGGAGCGAAATGCCCGCCGCGGCGCCGACCGGCTCGACCGGCACCCAGGCGCCGAGCCCGAAGAGCGAGAAGAAGTCCAAGACGCCCGCGCTCGACCACTTCTGCCGCGACCTCACGCAGCTCGCCGGCGACGGCGCGCTCGACCCGACCATCGGGCGGCAGAAGGAGATCGAGCGGGTGATGGAGATCCTGTCGCGCCGCAAGAAGAACAACCCGGTGCTGATCGGCGAGCCGGGTGTCGGGAAGACGGCGATCGTCGAGGGTCTCGCCCAGCTGATTGCCAACGGCAATTGCCCCGACGCGCTGCGCGATCACCGCGTGCTGTCGCTCGACATGGCGGCGGTGATCGCAGGAACGAAATACCGCGGCCAGTTCGAGGAGCGGCTCAAGGCGGTCATCAACGAGATCGCCCAGAACCGCAACATCATCCTCTTCATCGACGAGCTGCACACGCTGGTCGGAGCGGGTGCCGCCGAAGGCGCGGTCGACGCTTCCAACATGCTGAAGCCGGCGCTGGCGCGCGGCGAGCTGCAGTGTGTCGGCGCGTCGACGCTCAACGAGTACCGCAAATACATCGAGAAGGACGGCGCGCTGGAGCGCCGCTTCCAGACGGTGATCGTCGACCCACCGACCGTCGAAGAGACGATCGAGATCCTCAAAGGGCTGCGCAAGCGCTACGAGGACCATCACCGGGTCGTGATTCCCGACGACACGCTCGACGCCGCGGCGAAGCTGTCGGAGCGCTACATCACCGACCGCTTCCTGCCCGACAAGGCGATCGACGTGATCGACGAGGCCGGGGCGCGCGAGCGGCTCGCCACGCAGGTGCCGCCGCCCGAAGTCGCCAAGCTGAAGGACGACCTCGAGCAGATCAGCCGCGACAAGGAAAACGCGGTCCGCGACCAGAACTTCGAGCGCGCCGCGGCGCTGCGTGATTCGGAGCGCGAGCTGCAGAGCGAGATCCGCCGCAAGCAGGACGAGTGGGAGCGCGAGCGCCAGACCAAGCGGCCCACCATCAGCGAAGAGCAGGTGGCCTTCATCGTCTCGCGCTGGACCGGGATCCCCGTGACCCGGCTGCAGGAGGCCGAGACCGCCCGCCTCTTGCGTATGGAAGACGAGCTGCACGAGAGCGTGGTCGGCCAGGACGAGGCGATCACGGTGATCTCGCGGGCCATCCGGCGCAGCCGCGCCGGGCTCAAGGATCCCAAGCGGCCGATCGGCTCGTTCGTGTTCTCCGGCCCCACTGGCGTCGGCAAGACCGAGCTGGCCCGGGCACTGGCGAAGTTCCTCTTCGCCGACTCGACGGCCCTGATCCGCGTCGATATGTCGGAATACATGGAGAAGTTCTCGGTCAGCCGGTTGATCGGCGCGCCCCCGGGATACGTGGGGTACGAAGATTCCGGCGCGCTCACCAAAGCGGTGCGGCGCAAACCGTATTCCGTG
>DATLVL010000239.1:0-3593 GCA_035577525.1 Gemmatimonadales bacterium
GGCCGGCAACCCCGCATCGCGGGCGAGCGCCGCCGCTCGCCGGATCACCGCGGCTTCCTGTGAGGGATCGACGGTCGGGAGGCCGGCGGCCCGTTTCGCCGCCGCGGTGCCGCGCGCCGCGCTCACGCGCTCCCGGATCAGGTCGACCAGAGCCCGATCGATGCGCTCGATCTCGGCGCGGTGCCGCGAGAGATCGGCGTTCATGCCGCCCGTCCTTCCCGCGCGACGCGCGGTCCGGAGAGGCTCCGTCCCGCCGCAGCGGCGAACGGCGCCACCGCCGCCATCAGCTCGCCGAACTGCTGCGGCGTGAGGGATTGGTCGCCATCGGACAGGGCGATTTCGGGCCGCGGGTGCACTTCGACGATCAGGCCGTCGGCGCCCGCTGCCACCGCGGCGCAGGCCAGCGACGTGACGAGGTCCGCGCGCCCCGCCGCATGACTCGGATCTACGATCACCGGAAGGTGCGTCTCGCGCCGCAACAGCGGGATCGCTGCGATGTCGAGTGTGTTGCGCGTATCGGTCTCGAACGTGCGGATGCCGCGCTCGCACAGGATCACGTCCGGGTTGCCTGCCGTCAGCACGTACTCTGCCGCAAGCAACAGCTCGGTGATGGTGGCCGCCATGCCGCGCTTCAAGAGCACCGGGCGACGCACACGACCCACCTCGCTGAGCAACGAGTAGTTCTGCATGTTGCGGGCGCCGATCTGCAACACGTCCGCGTGCTCCGCCACCACCTCGACGTCACGAGGATCGAGTACTTCGGTCACCACGGGGAGCCCCGTCTCGCAGCGGCATTCGGCGAGCAGCTTGAGCCCCTCCCGCTCCAGGCCGCGGAACGAGTAGGGAGACGTGCGCGGCTTGAACGCCCCGCCGCGCAATGCTCCGGCGCCGCTGCGCCGCACAGCGTGCGCCGTTTCGCGCAGCATCTCGAGCCCTTCGACCGCACACGGGCCCGCGACGACGACGAGCTCCGGGCCACCCACCAGCGCCCGCGCGCCGTCGCCGATCCGGATCAGCGTGCGGCCGCCGTCCGGCGCGAGCGCTCGGGCAGCGAGCCGGTACGGAGTCCCCCAGGCCGTGACGCCCGCCACGCCGGGAAGGGACGCCACCGCGGCGCTCGGCAGCTCTCGAGCGTCTCCGAGGCAACCGATCACTAGGTGGCCACCCTGCTGAACCGCATGACTGCGCACGCCGTACGACTCGACGTGCTCGCGTATGCGGTCGATCATGGCCGCCGTTGCATCCATACGTGTCACGATGATCATCGAGCCCCCTTGCAGCCGAAATAAAAAGCGGCCCGCTGTCGTAGCGGGCCGCCCGTGTCGCTTGGAGAATCGTCGCTGTTACTATCTAGTCGCGCGCATCTCTCCAGCCACGGCCCGCACGGCGGGACGCGTAAAAGAAGAAGAACGTAAAATAGGACTGGCGCGACATCATGGCACCGATGATAGGTCGCGGGCGTCGAGTCGTCAACCGGCGGATTACCGCGCCGGGGTGATATCCGTGACCGGAAGATCCCAGTGCGCCAGCAGGATCTCGAAGCGCCGCTGCTCCTCGCGCCGGTAGGTCTCCTGGTCGGGCCACAGCTCCTTGATCCACGCCTCCTCCTGGGGATTTGCGCTCGTCGCGACCCCGGAGTTCCGGAACCTTATCGTCACGCGATAATCCCAGCGAGCATCCTCGGTCATGTGATTGGCGGGCGTTTCGATCTTCACTGAGAGTGCGCGGCCACTCTCCACCAGCCTCTTGAGCAGCGGGTAATGGTTCTTGAGAAAGAGCTGCAGGAACTCCTGCTGGTGGCCCCATTGCAGCTTGTAGTAGTACTCCATGGTGTACGGCTGGTCGGCGGCGGCCTGCGGTGGGGCGCCCTGGGCAGCAAGGGGTCGGGCCGCCAAGGCGAGGCAAAGCGCGATCACGTTCAGTCTCATCGATCCTCCGGGTTGCTCCAAGGTTAATGCGGGACAGTAGCTTATTGGCATGGGACAGGAACTGCGCAGCCGGCTCATCACCGAAGGTGTGCAGCGCACGCCCAACCGCGCGATGTTGCGCGCGGTGGGATTCGGGGACGCGGACTTCGCCAAGCCCATCGTCGCGATCGCGAATGCCCATTCGACCATCACCCCGTGCAACGCCCGGCTCGACGAGCTGGCGCGCCGTGCCGAAGCGGCCGTCCGCGCGGCGGGCGCGATGCCCCAGCTGTTCGGCACCATCACCGTGAGCGACGGCATCTCCATGGGAACCGAGGGGATGAAGTACTCGCTCGTCTCCCGGGAGGTGATCGCGGATTCGATCGAGACGGTGTGCAACGCGCAGTGCGTGGACGCCGTGCTCGCGATCGGCGGCTGCGACAAGAACATGCCGGGCGCCATGATCGCGTTTGCCCGGCTCGACATCCCGGCTGTGTTCGTGTACGGCGGCACCATCAAGCCAGGC
Organism: Gemmatimonadales bacterium; assembly: GCA_035577525.1. GTDB lineage: Bacteria > Gemmatimonadota > Gemmatimonadetes > Gemmatimonadales > GWC2-71-9 > DASTHG01. The sequence goes on from DATLVL010000239.1 coordinate 2,434, forward strand.
CATTACCAGGGACGAGATCTCACGGTGGTGAGCGCCTTCGAGGCCGTGGGCGAATACAGCGCTCGCACGCTGAGCGACGCGGGCCTACTGGAAATCGAGCGGCGGGCGTGCCCGGGCGCTGGGGCCTGCGGCGGCATGTTCACGGCCAATACCATGTCTGCGGCGATCGAGGCGATGGGGATGAGCCTCCCCCATTCCTCCACTATGGCCGCCGAGGACGGCGAGAAAGTCGAGAGCGCGGCTCGCTCGGCGGAGGTGCTGGTGGACGCCGTGCGCCACCAGCGCACGCCGCGCCGGATCCTGACGCGCCGGGCGTTCGACAACGCCATCGCCGTCGTCATGGCACTCGGCGGCTCGACCAACGCCGTGCTGCACCTGCTTGCCATCGCCCACGCCGCGGGCGTGCCGCTCGCGCTCGACGACTTCGAAACCGTTCGCCGCAGGGTCCCCGTGCTGTGCGATCTCAAGCCGTCGGGCCGCTTCGTGACGACGGACCTGCACGCGGCCGGTGGCGTGCCGCAGGTCATGAAGATGCTCCTCGCCCACGGCGTGCTGGACGGCAATGCGCTGACCGTCTCGGGCAAGACGGTGGCGGAAATACTGGGTGACGTTCCCGCCGAGCCGCGCCCCGATCAGGAAGTGATCCGGCCGTGGGGACGGCCCCTCTATCCCCAGGGGCACCTCGCCATCCTACGCGGCAACCTCGCACCGGACGGTGGCGTCGCGAAGATCACGGGGATCAAGCATCGCAGCATCACCGGACCGGCGCGGGTGTTCGACTGTGAAGAGGACTGCCTCGCTGCCATTCTCGCGGGGCGAATCCAGCCGGGGGACGTCGTGGTGATCCGCTACGAAGGCCCCAAGGGAGGCCCCGGGATGCGCGAGATGCTGTCACCCACCTCGGCCATTATCGGCGCCGGGTTGGGTGATTCCGTGGGTCTCGTCACCGACGGGCGGTTTTCGGGCGGCACGTACGGTCTCGTCGTGGGTCACGTCGCGCCGGAAGCCGCCGTCGGGGGCCCGCTCGCGGTGGTGCAGGACGGGGACCGCATCACGATCGACGCCGACCAGCGGGCGCTCGAGCTGCACGTGGCCGAGCCGGAGCTCGCCGCACGACGCAAGGCCTGGACGGCGCCGGCCCCCAGGTATACGAGCGGAGT
>DATLVL010000240.1:0-27546 GCA_035577525.1 Gemmatimonadales bacterium
CGCTGCTGCTCGAGCTCGAGGACCAGTATCGCCGCAGCGAAGAGGCGTATACCGGTCCCGAGGACTTCGCGGCGCAGATTTTCGCCAACTGGGACGACGACGCGCTCTATCTCGCCGTGCAGGTACACAAGCAGGATCCCACGTTTCGCGGTCCCGATGCGCCGCCGTTGCAGCTCGACAACGAGCCCGACGACATCCACTCCGACGGCGTGCAGGTCTATCTATCGGATTCCACCGAGCCGGGGGCCGACATCCCGCATTGGGGGTATCTCGTCGTGCCCGTTCCCGGTGGCGTGGGGATTCGCACGCACGTCGTCTCGGATGCCGGCGGCGCTGCCGAGGACGTACACGGGGCGTGGCGCGCCACGAGCGACGGCTATCGCGTCACGCTCGCCCTGCACTGGCCCGAGGGATTGCTGACGCACGTCGGGGGGCGGGTGGGCTTCGATGTGATCGTCAATGAAATGGCCGCGGGACGCGAGCGGCGTGTCGGCCAGCTCGTGTGGAGCGGAGGGGGCGGGTGGGTGTTCTTGCGGGGTGACCGGCAGGATCCCAAGCGGCACGGCGCGTTGGAGCTGGTGGGATGAGCGCGAACGACGAATGTCCAATGTTGAATAGCCAATGTCCAGTGTCGAAATAAATCGATGGGGACAGTGGTGGTGCTCCACGAGCCCCAGGACCTCGTCAACATCGCGCACGTGGTGCGTGCGATGAAGAATTTCCGGTTCCGGGACCTGCGGCTCGTGCAGCCACGCGAGTACGACGGGTACCGCATCGAAGGGATCGCGCATCAGTCTCACGATGTCGTGTCGCGCATCACCTTGTTCGACTCGCTCGACGCCGCGCTGGCGGATTGCAGCCACGTCAGCGGCTGCACCGCGCGGCCGCGCTCGGCCAAACGCAACACTCAGCGCCCGCGTGAGGCGGCGGCGGAAATCCTCGGGCTCGCCCTACCGGGCACGACGGCGCTGCTGTTCGGACGAGAAGACAAGGGGTTGTCCAACGAGGCGCTGGATCGCTGCCACCGCATCGTGACGATCCCGTCCTCGCCGTCGTATCCGTCCTTGAATCTCGGGCACGCGGTGGTGGTGATGCTGTACGAGCTGGCGTTGGCGCGCGGGGACGGTGAGCGGCCGTTCAAGGCGCCGCGGCGTCCGGCCGAGCCGGCGACGGTCGAGGAAATCGAGCGCTTCTTCACCGACGCCGAGCGGGCGCTCGCGGCCATCGAGTTCTTCAAGGTCCGCGACCGCGAGCATGTGATGCGGACGGTGCGCGAAGTGGTGCACCGGGTGCCGCTCGACCAGCGCGAGGCGAAGCTGTTGCGCGCAATAGCGATCGAGGTGGTGAAATACCGTGACCGATTGGCGCGTTCCGGGATTCACGTCGACCGGGAGTAAGCGTCCCGAGGCGCTGTTCGGGGCCGCGGCGGACGAGGGGCTGCCGCTGCGCCTCGCCCGGGCGGCCGGTGCACGCGTCTGGGACGAAGCGGGGCGCGAGTACACGGACCTCGTGATGGGACTCGGCGCGGTCGGCCTCGGGTATGGGCACGCCGCGGTGAGCAACGCGGCGACGGCCGCGATCGCCGCCGGCACCGTCGGACCGCTGCCGCCGGTCGAAGAAGAGCGGCTCGCAGAAGCGCTGGCGCGTCGGATCCCCTGGATGGAGCGCATCCGCTTTCTGAAGACCGGCGCCGAGGCCGTAGCCGCAGCGGTGCGCATCGCGCGGGTGCACACGGGACGGGAAGAGGTCCTGGCCTGCGGATATCACGGCTGGCTCGACTGGTGCCAGGGCCGTACCGAAGGCGTACCGCAGGGGACGCGCGCTGTCTTCGCCGAGCTGCCTTTCAATGATGCGGAGCGGGCGCGCGAGATGATCCGCTACCGCGGCGATCGGCTCGCGGCCGTCGTGATCGAGCCGCTGGTGGTGACCGAGCCGTCGCGCGAGTGGCTTGAGACGCTGCGGGCCGAGACGCGCGATGCCGGCGCGGTGCTCGTCTTCGACGAGATCAAAACGGCATTCCGTCTGGCGGTGGGTGGCGCCGCCGAGCGCTACGGCGTCGCACCCGATCTCGCGGTGATCGGGAAGGCGTTCGCCAACGGGTTTCCGTTGGCCGCGGTGGGTGGTATGGCCGACATCATGGCCGCGGTGAGCCGCACCTGGATCTCGTCCACGCTGGCCACGGAATCCGTGGCGCTGGCCGCGGCGCTCGCGACGCTGGCCGTGTACGAGTCGGAGCCGGTGTGCACGCACCTGCACCGCGTGGGCACGCGCCTGCTGCACGGGCTGCATCGCCTGCAGCGCGAGCACCGCCAGGTCGCGACGAGCGTCGGCGGCGTCGCGGAAATGTGCTTCCTGCACTTCGCCAGCGAGGACCTGTCGAGCCGCGTGGCGGTTGAATGCGCGCGGCGTGGACTGCTGTTCAAGCGCACGGCGTATAACTTCGTTTCGTACGCGCACACAGAGAGCGATGTGGATCAGGCGTTGGCGATCCTGGGGGAGGCGTTGAAGGCGGCATGCTGATCGACGTACACGCGCACTTCTTCCCCGAGCGGAGCCCCAGGTCCGACTGGCGTACCTACAACGCCAGCCGGTTGCGGGCCGGCGAGCGCATCGGGATCACGGTGCACGTCACGTCCACCCTCGGCACCTTCGGCCTGACATCGCCGACGTACTTTCCGTCCCCGGCCGATGTCGTCTACGGCAACGACTTCACGATCGCGCTGCAGCGGGAGCATGGCGCGCGCATCCGCGGCTACGCGTGTGTCAACCCGAACTATCAGGACCACGCCACGGCCGAGATCGCCCGCGGGCGCGCCGCCGGGCTCATCGGGGTGAAGCTCGCGGCCAGCCGGCGCGCCGATGATCCCTTGCTCGACGCGATCTGCGAGGCGGCGCAGCGGCACCGGATGCCGATTCTGCAACACATCTGGCAGGGACGGCGCCGCGACTGGCCCGGGCAGGAAGCATCGGATGGGACCGAGCTGTGCCGGCTGGCGGCGCGCAGCCCGCAGGTCGCATTCATTCTGGCGCACGTCGCGGGTGGGGGCGACTGGCGCCATACCCTCGCGGTCGCACCGCCGCATCGCAACGTCTATCTCGATCTCTCGGGAAGCGGTGTGGACGGCGGCATGCTCGATGCATGCCTCGCGAGCGTCGGCGCGGAGCGGCTGCTCTGGGGATCGGACATTACGATGGACACGGGATGGGCGAAGCTGCGCTACCTGCAACACCTGCTGCCGCCCGCTGATTTCGAGCTCGTGGCCTGGAAGAACGCCGCGCGCATTTTCCCGCCGGGCAGCTTCCCCAGCGACTGATGCGCGTCGACGTCAACGCCTTCCTCGGCGGCTATCCGTTTGCCAAGGTTCCCGGCACGTCGCCCGGTGACCTCCTGGCGGCGATGGATCGTGTGGGGATCGACGCAGCGTGGGTGACGCATCTCCCCGGTCTGTTCTGGCGCGATCCGACGGCGGGGAACGCCTGGCTGTACGGAACTTGCCGCACCGCGCCGCGACTGCATCCGGTGCCGGCGGTGCATCCCGGGCTCGCCAACTGGCCCGACGTCCTGCGCGAGGCGGTGGCGCACCGCGCCCCGGCGATCCGCTGCGATCCGTGCTACTTCGCGCTCGCACCATCCGGCCACGAAATGACCGCTTTGGCGGCGGCAGCGGGAGCGGCAGGGCGTCCCCTGCTGCTTGCGGTACGGCTCGAGGATTCCCGGCAACGTCATCCGCACGATGTGACTCCGGAGCTCCCCGCTGCGGCCGTCCGCGCTCTGATCCGCTCGAGCCCGGCCGTGCGGCTCGTCGTCACGCACGCCGATCGCGGATTTATCGAGGAAGTGCACTTCGGGTCCACGCCGGACGAGGCGCGGCGCATCTGGTGGGACATCAGCTGGATCTGGGGACCGCCGGAGGAGCACCTCGCGACGGTACTGCGCACGATCGGCCCGGAGCGCTTCGTGTTCGGCACGGGCCAGCCGCTGCGGCTTCCCGAGACGGCGATCGCCAAACTCGATCTGCTCGACCTCGCGCCCGAGCAGCGCGCGGCGATCGAGTCGACGAACGCCGGCGCGGCGGGGAACGGGGGGCCGCCATGACGATCGCGCGCCGCCTCGAGGGCGGGCTGGTCCCGGCGGTCCCCGTTCCGTTCCGGGGGAAGGCGATCGCGGCCGACGCGCAGCACGTGTATGCGCGCTGGATGGCGACGCAGGATGTCGCCGGCGTCGCCGTGTGGGCGCACACCGGCCGCGGGCCGCATCTCTCCACCGAGGAGCGTCGCGTGGTGCTGCAGACGTGGCGCGCCGCGTTGCCCAACCGCCTGGTCATCGCCGGGGCGTCGAGCATCGAGATGGCGAAGCAAGCGAAGGCGGGCGGGGCGGACGCATTGCTCGCCTTTCCGCAGGCCAAGGATCCCGCGGGGTGGCACCAGGCGCTCGGGGCCGAGCTCCCGGTGATTGCATTCTATTTGTATGAGGAAGCCGGCGGCGTGGCCTACAGCGACGCCGCGCTGCGCGCTATTCTGGCGCTGCCGGAGGTCATCGGCATCAAGGTGGCGACGCTCGACTCCGTCATGACGTTCCAGCGCATCGTCGCCCTGGTGCAGGAGTACCCTGGCAAGCTGGTGATCACCGGGGAGGACCGGTTTCTCGGCTACTCCCTAATGCTCGGCGCTCAGAGCGCTCTCGTAGGGATGGGGGCAGCGCTGACCGACCTGCAATGCGCCCTGTTGCGGGCGCAGGCCGCGGTCGACGGCACGGATTTCCTGCAGCTCTCGAACCTGCTCGATCGCTTTTCACAACAGACGTTCATCCCGCCGATGGACGGCTACATCCAGCGGATGCTGTGGGCGATGGTCGCCGAGGGGGTGCTCTCCGCGGACGCCAGCGACGATCCCTGGGGTCCTTCGCTGCCGCAATCGCAGCGCGACGCCGTGGTCCAGGCGGTGCACGATGCGCGCGCAGCTCGTCGCTGACTTCGAGCGGTTCAAGGACGAGCTGCCGCGGGACTTCCCGGCCTACGTGCGGGACGCCTACCACCTCGATCTCACCGCGCGGTATCTCGGACAGACACTGCCGCATCCGATCGGAAAAGGATCGGGTCAGCTGTCTCTCAATGAGCGGCAGCTCGAAGAGGACCGCGCGGCGGGCCTGGCGTTCGTCGTCCTGAAGACGTTGATCGCCGAAGACGAAGCGGGCGTGCAGTCGATGGCGGCATGGGCGATCCACGAAACCAAAATGAAAGTGGAGCGGCGCCGCGTCTCCGGAGCCGACCGCGGCTGGACCGTCACGTGGAAGGGGCGGGGGTGGGACCGCTCGTTCGACGACTATCTCGAGCTGGTGCGGGCCGGCCGCGACCTCACGCGCTCCGGAGATCTGCTGGTAGTGCCCTCGGTCAAATACCACCTGCCGCGGCTCGGCGTGCCGTTCGTGGAATCCGAGTATCGCTATACGACGGGACGCCTGGCCGAGGCCTGGGACGAGCCGCCGCTGCTCGTCGAGAAGGACTTTTCGCCGACGCTCGCCGGCGACTCGCTCGCCGAAGACCGCGCGCAGATCCTGCGGTGGCTGCGGGAGGTCCCCGAGCTGATCCGCTGGGCGTCGCCGATCGAGACCCGCGTCTCGGTCAAGCTGATGAATGCCCGGTTTGAAGAAGGATTCCAGCACGAGATGATGCTGGCCGCCGCCGGGGCCGACGCCCAGGTCGTGTTCAACCGCCTGTTCGATGCCGGTCAAGGCGTGGCGTACGGCGGACGCGATCTGTTCGATCGTAATCTGCGAGTGCTCGCGAGCTTCGCCTCGCTCGGCCAGGAGCCCGGGACGCGCCCGCTGCCGGCTCTGTGCGCCACGGGAGGGATCAACTCGGGCCGGGACGTATTGGCCTATGCGCAGGCGGGATGCGAGGCAGTGCAGCTGCACACGATGTTCCAGCTGCCGCTCGATGAATACGCCGCCCGCGACGGCTCGCGTACGCAGCGCGTCCTGCATCAGCTGCTGTTTCATCCTGAAGACGGCATCATCGCCGAGCTGGCGCGATTCGAGACACGCGGACTAGTGCACCGGCGCGGTGGCGAGCTGCACTTTCTCGACATCCCCGATGCGCGTTTCCGGCGCTGAGCTGTTCGAGCTCGTCTTACCGTTGGCAGAGCCGTTCATCATCTCGGGCGGCATGATCGCGGAACGCCGCTCCCTCATTGTCCGGCTGCAGGATGACGCGGGGCATTCGGGTTTCGGCGAGTCGCCGCCGTTCGAGTTGCCGTTCTACTCGGAAGAAACGCTCGCCAGCGCGCGCGATCTGCTCGAGCGCGTGCTGCTGCCACGAGTCGTGGGGCGGGAATTCCATGACCCGGAGGCAGTCGACGCCGTGTTGCGCGAGGGGGTCCGCGGCAATCCGTTCGCCCGCGCCGGGGTCGAAACAGCGGCGTGGGATCTCGAGGCCCAGCGGCTCAACGTGGGGCTGGGCGCGCTGCTGGCAGCTCGACTTGGCGTCACCGGCGCGAGCAGCGTCCGGTGCGGCGTCGCGCTGGGGATTCCCGAGGATCGCCGCGGCACGACGCTCACGCGCTGGGTGGCGGAAGCGGTCGAGCGCGGCTACCGGCGGATCAAGATCAAAGTCGCGCCGGGTTGGGACGCGGTGGCGGTGCGCGCCGCGCGCGATGGGCTGTCCGGCAAAGACCTGCCGCTCACCGTCGATGCCAACGGCGCCTATGCGTGGCCCGAACACGAGCGGGAGCTCAAGGACCTCGACGCCGCCGGGTTGCTCTACATCGAGCAGCCGCTGGCCCCCGACGAGCTGGTGGGGCATGCACAGCTCGGCCGCGTACTGCGCACGCCGATCTGTCTCGATGAAACGTTGAAGAGCGCGAGCCACGCGCGCCAGGTCGTCGCACTCGAAGGCCCGCGTGTGTGGAATATCAAAGTACACCGCGTCGGCGGGCTCACCGAGGTGTGCCGCATCTACCGCCTCGCCGCTGAGAGTGGGGCGGAATTGTGGGCCGGGACGATGCCGGAATCTGGGATTGGCTCCCAGGCGCCGCTCGCGGTAGCGGCGCTGCCGCTCTGCGTCTATCCCTCCGATCTCGAACCCAGCGCCCGCTGGTTCGGTCGCGACCGCGATGTCATCAAGTTGACGATGGGGGCGGACGGCCGGATGGCGGTTCCGCAGCAATCGATCGCGCGCTTGCTCGACAGTGGGCGGTTTCGTAGTGCTGCGCGCTCGCTGCGTGTGCTGAAGGCATAAGCCCCTACGTCGCATAGCGATACGCCACTGGTTGACGGCACCGGTAAGTTCTGGGGCGCGTTCGCTGTTCCAAAACGACCCCCGCAGCCGACAGCCGAGGCATCATGTCCCGACAGCCGACTGAGTATTGGGCGACCAATCTCTACAAAAGTCCCCGCACTCGGCCCAAGTCCGACTCACCCACTCGCGATCTTCCCAAGCTCGCCGCCGGACGATTCAAGCGCGCACGGGAGGGGATCCGTTCGCTGCGCCATGTGACCGAGCAGGTGGTGTTCATGGGCATCGCCTGGAAGTGGGTGTGGATGTACGAGGTCGGCGGTCGCAAGCTCGGCTTCCTCCACCCGATGGAATCGGGAGTGAGCGGCACGTTCGTGCTGAACGACAGCGAGGAGCAGGAGCTGGTCCTCGCCGACGGCCTGGTGCGCGCCGTGAAGCACGCCGTGCGTGACGGCGAAATGGTCGAGGGCGTGCGCTGGTGTTGGATGGAATTTCCCGATCTCGATGCGGTCGATGGATTCGTGGACGTCATCCGTCTCAAGCATCACCTCTTGTCACGCTCCGACTGATCCGGGACTTGTGCGGCATTCGGCGGGCGCGCTACATTCCTCGCGCCCGCAAGCTGTTGCCGTGCCATGCCGTTGCCCCACCATACCTGGGTGAGAGATCGAGGCCACCGCCTTGGCGACGACCGTAGGGTACAGGACCGCGAGTGGAATACTCTTGATGATCGCCGTGGTCGGCGGACGGATCGCCGCCCAGGCCGCTTCCCCCGCTCCCGGTACGCCAGGCTACAAGGCTCCACTCATCACCGACACCGCGGGACTGCAGGGCCCCCGTCAGCCGATCTTCTTCCGACACGACATCCACGCCGGCCAGGACCGGATTCCCTGCATGTACTGCCACAACACCGTGGCGGTATCGACCGAGCCGGGGATGCCCGCGCTGCGGACCTGCTTCGGCTGCCATCAGATCATCTCGGGATCGACGCCGTCGCATCAGGCGGAGATCGCCAAGGTGCGCAAGGCGTGGAGCGACCGCAAAGCGCCGGAGTGGATCCGCGTGTACTGGCTTCCCGGTTACGTGCACTTCCCGCACATGCGGCACATCAAGGTGCTCGGCACGGGCCCGGAATCGTGCGCGAACTGTCATGGCGCTGTGAACGGAACCACGCAAATCTCCCAGGTCCCAACCCTGAAGATGGGGTGGTGCATCAGCTGTCACGTCGCGCGCAGCGTGAGCCGTGACTGCTCGGTGTGTCACTACTAGGCGAGACGATATGAGCGACGGGATGGATCGGCGGCGGTTCCTCAAAGTGCTCGGCGTAGCGGGTGGCGGTGCCGCCGCGCTGTCCGGGTGCGGCATCGGTCCGGAGCCCACCGAGAAGCTCATTCCCTACGTCATTCCTCCCGAAGACCAGACGCCCGGCCTCGCGACCTGGTACTCGAGTACCTGTCGCGAATGCGGCGCGGGGTGCGGGCTGCACGTGAAGGTGCGCGAAGGGCGGGCCATCAAGCTCGAGGGCAATCCCGATTCCCCGGTGAACAATGGGCGGCTGTGCGCGCGCGGGCAGGCGGGGCTGCAGGGACTGTACAACCCCGACCGCGTCACGGGTCCGATGCAGCGCGCCGCCGGGGGAACGCTCGAGGCGACGACCTGGGACAAGGCGATCGCCACGCTGCAGGAGAAGGTGGCGGCGGCGCGCGGCAACGGGATCGTCTTCATCACCGGCGTCGAGACCGGCAGCTTCGGCGAGCTGGTGGACGAGTGGATGAAGCAGGTCGGCGGGCGCCACATCACCTACGAGCCGTTCGCGTTCGAAGCGCTGCGGGAAGGGAACCGGCTCGCGTTCGGAGACGCCGGCATTCCGACCTACGACTTCGCCGCTGCCGGCTACATCATGTCGTTCGGCGCTGACTTCATGGAGACCTGGCTCTCCCCCGTCGGCTTCCAGAACGCGTTCACCAAGGCGCACAGCTTCGAATCCGGTCAAAATGCGTCGATGGCGAAGTTCGTCTTCGTCGGCCCGCGGCTGCCGCAGACCGGACTGATCGCCGACGAATGGATCAACATCAATCCCGGAACGGAAGGGATGCTGGCGCTGGCGATGGCGCAGGTCATCGTCAGTAAGCGGCTGGGCAACGTCCCCGCCGATGCGGCGCGTCTCGGTCTGCCGGACGCGGGCGACGTCGCCAAGACGATCGGGGTCGATCTCGCCGTCATCGAGCGCCTCGCGACCGAGTTCACGCGCACGTCGGCGCCGCTCGCCGTCGCCGGCGGGATGGCGACACACTATCCGAACGGCGGGCAAATCGTCGCCGCGGTCAACGTCCTCAACTACGTTGCCGGCGCCGTCGGCAAGACGGTGAAGTTCGGCGCCGATCTGGCGCAGGGGTCGGCCGGGAAACACGCCGACATGGCGGGGCTCACCACCGAGATGGCCGGCGGTGGTATTGCCCTGGTGCTGGTCCACGGCGCCAACCCGGTGCACACGCTGGGCGGCGCGTTCGCGCAGGCGTGGGGCAAAGCCGGCTTCCGGGTGAGCTTCTCGCAGTACCTCGATGAGTCCGCGGCGGGCGCCGACCTCGTCCTCCCCGATCTCCATCCCCTGGAGCAGTGGAACGACAGCCGGCCGCGCGCCGGCGTGTACGCACTGCAGCAGCCGGTGATGCTGCCCGTTTTCGACGGGACGAAGCAAACCGGCGATGTGCTGCTGCAGGCGTCAGGGAAGAGCGGGACGTTCAAGACGTATCTGCAGGGCAAGTGGGCCGCGCTGCAAAAGCGCGTTAACGGCAAAGGGGCCTTCGAGGACTGGTGGGACGGAGCGCTGCAACACGGCGGGGTCTATGGCGAGGCGCCGAGTCGCACGGTACGGCTCTCGGCCGGCGTGGTGGCGGGCATGTCGACCAGCTCGGAGCCGGCCAGCAACGCCATGGCAGTGGTCTTCCCCCATCCCGCACTGCACGACGGTCGCGGCGCCAACAAGCCGTGGCTGCAGGAGCTGCCCGATCCCGTCTCCAAGATCACCTGGCACGGATGGGTCGAAGTCCATCCCGACACGGCCGCAAAGTGGGATGTCGCCAACGGCGACTTCCTGCTCGTGAAATCACCGTTCGGAGCGGTGAGCGCACCGGTGTGGATCACGCCGTCGATCCGACCGGGTGTGGTGGCGTTGCCGACGGGGCAGGGACACAAGGCCTACGGCCGTTACGCCAAGGATCGTTCGTTCAACGCCTTCGACCTGCTGCCCCCGGAGCCGAACGCGTATGGCGGCCGCACCCACGTGGTCGGGGTGTCGGTCACCAAGACCGCCGAGCACCGCAAGCTGGCGACGAGCGAAGGCAGCTCGCGCGAGCACGGCGCCCAGGTGGTGACCGTGCTGCCGCTCAACGAAGCGCGCGGGCTGAAGGTCGGCGAGCTCGATGAAGAAGAGATTCCCGTGTACGCGCGCGACGCTGAACGCGGCTGGGCCGAGGCGCAGCACGAGAAGGCGTCACTCGGCAATTATGCTGGAGAGCACCCGCGCTGGGCGATGGCGATCGACCTCTCCAAGTGCACCGGCTGTTCGGCCTGTGTGACGGCGTGCTACGCCGAGAACAACCTCGCCACCGTCGGCGAAGAGCTGGTGGTGCGGCGGCGCGAGATGGCCTGGATGCGGATCGAGCGCTATTGGCGCGGCGATGCTGCGTCCCCTTCCGGGGCCACGGTCACTCCGATGCTGTGCCAGCAGTGCGGCTCGGCGCCGTGCGAGCCAGTGTGTCCGGTGTTCGCCGCCTATCACACTCCCGACGGGTTGAACGGGCAGGTCTACAACCGCTGCGTCGGCACGCGCTACTGCTCCAACAACTGCCCCTACAAGGTCCGCGTCTTCAACTGGTTCAACTACGCCGAGCGCGGCGGCGAGTTCGAGTCGTGGCCCGAGCCCTTGAGCTGGCTCCTGAACCCGGACGTGACGGTGCGCGAGAAGGGCGTGATGGAGAAGTGCACGTTCTGCGTGCAGCGCATCCGCTCGACGCAGCACAAGGCGCGCATCGAAGATCGCCAGGTGCAGGACGGCGAGATCGTGCCGGCCTGCGCGCAGACCTGCCCCTCCGAGGCGATCGTCTTCGGCGATCTCAATAACCCGGCGTCCAAGGTGCACGCGCTGTCGAACGATCCGCGCGGCTACCACGTGCTGGCGCGGCTCAACACGAAGCCCGGAATCACCTACCTGGCCCGCGTCGTCGCGGGTGGTGAGGCCTGAGCATGGCCGAGACCGGATCCACCCCCACTCGCGTGACCTACGATTACGTCACCCGGGCGATCGCGAACACTCTGGGGAATCCGAGCCGGGGCTACTACATCCTGCTCGGCTCGGCGGTCACGCTGCTGGCGATCGGCATCACCTGCCTGCTCTTCATTCTGCGCTACGGCCTGGGACTCGCCGGGTACTCGCACCCGGTGTACTGGGCGGTGTTCATCACCTGCTTCGTGTTCTGGGTGGGTATCGCGCACTCGGGCACGCTGATCTCGGCGATTCTGTATCTGTTCCGTTCGGGATGGCGCACGGCGGTGTACCGCACGGCCGAGGCCATGACGGTCTTCGCCGTGATGACGGCCGGGCTGTTCCCGCTGATCCACATCGGGCGGCAGTGGTACTTCTACTGGCTGATCCCGTATCCCAACGAGCGCGGCCTGTGGCCGAACTTCAAGTCGCCGCTGATCTGGGACGAGTTCGCGATCGGGACGTACTTCACCGTCTCCACCGTGTTCCTGATCATGGGACTCATCCCCGACATCGCGGCGGCGCGCGACGTGGCAACCGGGTGGCGCAAGAAGCTCTACGCGATGACGGCGATCGGGTGGCGCGGCACGAACGAGCAGTGGCGCCATTACACGCGCGGCTATCTCTACCTCGCCGCGCTGGCGACGCCGCTCGTGCTGTCGGTGCACAGCGTGGTGTCGTGGGATTTCGCCATGGCAATCGTGCCGGGGTGGCACGCGACGCTGTTCGCGCCGTACTTCGTGGCGGGGGCAATCTACTCCGGCGTGGCGATGGTCATCACCCTGCTCGTGCCGATCCGCAAGCTGTTCCACCTGGAAGACATCATCACGGTGCACCACTTCGAGAATCTCGCGAAGCTCTGTCTGTTCACGGGGCTGATCGTGAGTTTCTCGTACTGCACCGAGAACTTCGTCGCCTGGTTCAGCGGCAACGCCGACGAGCGCGCCGGCTTCTGGTTCCGTGCGTTCGGCTCGTTCTGGTGGGCCAGCTGGACGATGAACATCTGCAACGGCCTGTTGCCCTGGCTGCTGTGGTTCAAGAAGATCCGCACGAATATCACGGGGCTTTTCGTCATCTCGATCTTCGTCAACATCGGGATGTGGTTCGAGCGCTTCGTGATCATCGTCGTGTCGCTTGCCGGAGAGCCCTTCGCCAAGTGGGCCAACGCCAATTACAACGCGACCTGGGCCGACTGGGGCATTATGGCGGGCAGCTTCGGCTGGTTCTTCATGTGGTTCCTGCTGTTCGTGAAGAACTTCCCGGCGGTGTCGATCTCCGAGGTGAAGGAAGTGCTGCCGCCGCCGATGCGCGCGAAGGCGAGGGCCGGGGCATGATGATGCCCAAGGCCCTGACCAGCATCTTCCACCCGCCGGCGACGCCGGGCGTGCTGGCGGTGTTCGGTCATCTCGACGCGACGGTCGAGGCGATCCAGAAGCTGAAGGCAGGGGGACACGGCGACGAGTTGACGGTCTACTCGCCGATCCCGCGCCACGAGCTCGAGTCGGCGATCGCAGCGCCGGTGAGCCCGATCCGCATGTGGACGCTGATCGGCGGAATGACGGGATGCGGCATCGGGGCGTGGCTTACGCTGTACATGTCCTACGACTGGCCGATTCAGGTGGGCGGGAAGCCGATCGGATCGATTCTCCCCTACGTCATCATCATGTTCGAGATGACGGTGCTGTTCGGGGCGCTCACCACGATCCTGGGTTTGCTGTTCAACGCGCTGCTCGCCTCGCGGCACCAGGGGACGATCGCCTACGACCCGCGGTTCACGAACGACAAGTTCGGTGTGTTCGTGCGCTGCGGCGCCGATCAGGCGGGCGCGATGGAGAGCCTGTTGCGCGGCGCCGGAGCCGAGGAGGTGCGGCGTGCGTAAGCCCATCGTGGCGGCCCTCGCCTTGCTCCTCCTGGCGGCGTGCGATCCCGATTACGTGGTGCACCACGTCGGCTGGTTCGCCACGATGCGCCACCAGCGCAGCATCAGGCCGTACGCCATGCCGCGCGGGTCCGTGCCGGGCACGGTTCCCGTGACCGGCGTCGAGCCCGATTCGCTGGGTCCGGTCGCGGCGGAGAAGCTGTCCAATCCGCGCACCCGCACGTCGGAGTCGCTGAACCGGGGCAAGTGGGAGTACGAGACGTACTGCCTCGTGTGTCACGGGCCCACCGGCCACGGCGACGGGCCGATCTCGTCGGCGTCGGGCGGCCCCTTTGTCGGTGTGCGCTCGCTCGTGACCGACACAGTGGCGCGCCGCTCGGACGGCTACATCTACGGCGTGCTCGTCCACGCCCCGAGTATGGGACGGGGGCTGATGCCGATTTATGGGGACAAGGTCCATGGCGCCGATCGCTGGGACCTCGTGAACTACGTCCGCTCGCTGCAGCTCGAAGCGGGCGCACGAGGCCGCCCATGAGCACGGCCACCGTGGTGAATCGCACCGAGCTGGCCCAGAAGGCGCGGGCGTTCCCGGTAGCACCGTTCCGGGCCATCGGGCTCGCGGCCACAGCGATCGGTCTCGTGCTGCTGCTGCTCAACCTGCGCTCGCATCCCGATCGCGTCTGGTCGGCGTATCACTTCAACCTGTTCGACTGGCTCGGTCTGGCGATGGGGTCGGTGGTAGTCGCCGCGTCGCAGAAGCTCGCCAAGGGACACTGGTCGGGCGTGATCATCCGCCTCGCGGAAGCGGCCGTGGCGTTCCTGCCGGTGGCAGTCGTGCTCTTTCTGCTGTCGTTCTTCGGCCGCAGCTACATCTATCCCTGGGTGACGACGCCGCGCACCGACCTGGGATGGTGGCTCACACCGGTGGGGTTTTATGTCCGGGACGGCCTTGCGCTGGCCGTGATGGCGTGGCTGTCGTGGCGCTTTGTGCGCGCGGACATGGCTCCCGACATTCGCGAGCTCACGACCGGCAAGCCGGTCGAGACCGATCCAAACGAGAAGGGGCGGATCGCCCGAGACGCGGCGTTCGTGGTGCTCGCGTTCGCATTTGGTCTCAGCCTGTTCGCGTTCGACGCCGTGATGTCGCTCGCGCACGGCTGGGTGAGCAATCTGTTCGGCGTCTTCTACTTCATGGGCAGCTTTCTCGCGGGCTGGATGTGGCTCGCCGTGTTGAGCATCCGGATGCGGTCCAGCATGGGCCTCGGCGACTTGTATTCGTCGAAACAGCAGCACGACCTCGGGAAGCTGTGTTTCGGGTTCACGGTGTTCTGGGCCTACCTCATGTTCGCCCAGTTCCTGGTGATCTGGTACGGCAACTTGCAGGACGAGACCTATTTCATCTTCTACCGGTTGTGGGGCGCGTGGCGGCCGGTGGGGATCGCGGTGTTCCTGATGGTGTTCCTGATTCCGTTCATCGGAATCCTGGGAGAAAAGCCGAAGCGCTCGCCGCCGTTTCTGATGGCGATTGCGTTGATCAGTCTCACGGGGATCTGGCTGGAGCGGTATTTCGAAGTCGTGCCGTCGATCTTGCAAGGTGCGGCGCCGGCGATCGGGCTGCCCGAGATCGGGGCGACGCTGTTCTGCGGCGGTCTGTTCGCGCTCTCCTATAGCTGGTTCGCGGGTCGGTACCCCATGCTGTCGCCCCGGCTCGCCGCCGATACATTGGAACGGGAGCACGGCCACTGAGGTACGGGAGCCATGTCGAGGGCTGATCGTAGATCGCTGAGCTTCGTTCTAGCCATTTCCGCCGCCGCCGGCGTCGTCGCTCTGCTGGCTTGCGGCAACCCCAATGGCGAAGGCAATGGGTGCCAGGGGACCGGCGCTACCCACGTCGTCGACGCGCAGGACAGTAAGACCTTCACGCCGACTCCGTTGACGATTGCGAAAGGCACGTCGGTGTGCTGGCAGAACACCGGCTCGATCGCGCACACCGTCACCGCGACGAGCGCGTCCCCCTTCGACTCGAGCTGGGTTGCCGAGTCAGTTGATGTACAGCTTGGCCCGGGTGCCTTGTACACCAAGACGTTCGGCAATGTCGGCAACTACTCCTACAAATGTTCCATTCACATCGGGATGATCGGCGAAGTCGACGTCCGCTGACCAAAGTCTGACGAAACCTCCCCCTGCTGCACCTGTATACCAGCGGTCCGTCGACGCTGTCGTCTTCTGGTGGGAGGCGTGTCATGCAGAAACGTTCGCTGATTCTCATTGCCGCCTGCGCGATCCTCTTCGGCTGCAGTAACTCTCCGACATACGGCGGGGGTGGCGGCGGTGGGGGGACTACGGGCGGCGGCCACACCTCGAGCATCGCCGTCAAGAACAACCTCTTCTCGCCGACACCCGATACTGTCTCTGCCGGCACCGTCACATTCTCATGGAATACGCCGTCGAACGGCCACTCCGTCATCTGGGACAGCGGCCCCGGCACGCTGCCGACGAATACGGCAGTGATGACGTCGGGGACCTATAGCCCGACGCTCGTCCAGGGCACGTACCAGTATCATTGCAGCATCCACGGGGGACCGGGGACGGGGATGCACGGCACGATCGTCGTGCAGTAGAGCACCTTTTCGCGATTCGGAGCAGCGCGCTCCCGGGGCGGATTCCGCTCCGGGAGTTTATTCTATGCAACATGAGCGATGACTCCCCGCAGACGCTGGAAGCGTTCCGGCATTTCCGCGAAAAGATGAACGCCGCCATTCTCGCGGCCGACAATCTCACGGTCACCCGCTTCTTCGCCCTCGACACGCGCACCTACGAAGCGGGCGCGCTCCCCGTGAAGACAAAAGAGCTGCTCGGCCTCGTGGCGTCGATGGTGCTGCGTTGCGACGACTGCGTCACCTACCACCTGGTGCGCTGCCGCGAAGAAGGTGTGAACCACGCCGAGCTGTACGACGCCTTCGCGGTGGCGCTGGTCGTCGGAGGGTCGATCGTGATTCCGCACCTGCGCCGCGCCGTGGCGCGCCTCGAGGAGCTGCCCCAGTCGTGACGATCTGGCGGGCAGCGGCCGAGCTGGCGCGCGCGGGTGGCGGCGGCGCGCTGGCCACAGTCGCGCGCACGACGGGGTCCACCCCGGTGCCGGTCGGGACGAAGATGCTGGTCGGCCCCTCTGGGCGGCTCGAGGGATCGGTGGGCGGCGGCTGCGTGGAGGCGGACGTGCTCGAGGCGGCGCAGGCCGCCGCGGGGCACGGACCGGTGATCCGTACCCATCACTTGAACGCCGATATCGCCGGGGATATCGGCCTCTCCTGCGGGGGGACGGTGGAGATCGTCGTCGAGCCGCTGGTGCAGCAGCCGGCCTACGTCGCCGCGCTCGAGGCGGCGGCCGCGGCGGAGCAGGGGACACTGACGACGACGCTCGATTGGTCGCGCGGTCCCAATAAGCAGTTCTCGCCCGCTGCCGACCCCAACGGTCCCGCGGCAGCGCTGTCCGAGGACCGGCACACGATGGTGGAGCATCTGCTCCTGGCCCCGCGCGTGGTCGTCTTCGGTGCGGGACACGTAGGCAGCGCGATCGCCAATGCCGCGGCCGTCGCCGGATTTCGTGTCGTCGTCGTGGATGACCGGCCGGAATTCGCGAACCCGGAGCGGTTCTCGAGCGCGTTGCGCGTGGTTGCCGCGTCCGTCGATGCGGCGTTGACCGAGATCGCGATCGCGCCGCAGGATGCCGTCGTGATCGCCACCCGGGGGCACCGCCACGACGCCACGATCCTCGAGCGCGTGGCCACGAGCGGTGCCGGCTACGTCGGGTTGCTCGGCAGCCGCCGCAAGCAGGCGGTGGTGACCAAGGCGCTGCGCGAGGCGGGAGTGCCCGCGGCGGCGCTGGAGCGGGTCCGCGTGCCGGTGGGGTTGGCGATCGGCGCCGAGACGCCGGAGGAAATCGCGGTCAGCGTCACGGCCGAGCTGATCGCCTGGCGGCGCGCCCGCTAGCGGACCAGCTCCAGCAGGCTGCTCAGCGAGTCGGGCGTCAGCGGTCCGTCGATTTCGACGCGCAGCAGTCCGACAAAGCGTGCCAATCGCTCGTTGACCGCTTTCGCCATCGCTCCCGGTTGATGTGGCGCGGCGCTGTCGATGCGGAGCTCATCGGCGTAACCGTTAGCATCCATCCGCCGCTCGATCAGCGCGATCGTAGTCCCCGCATCGGTGACCTGCTCCACGACGATTTCGCGCGCGGCCGGGTTACGCCGATACGCGCGCACGGTGAAGCCCGGGATGATGACCGGTTCGACCCCGAGCAGGTCGCGGGCCGGCTGGCGAGCGATGATGGGCCAGGTAGTGGACATGATCGGCGTGGCGCGCCGCCCTCGCAGGGATATGACACCCGAGGCAGCGTTGCCAATAGGGACTTCTTCGACGCCGATTTTGGGGGACGCCTGGGGCTCCGCCACCGCCGGTGCAGTAGCAGCCTGCCGACGCACCGTTACGCCTGACGCAGCCGGGCGGGGCAATTCGGCTGTTGCTTTGGCCGTCTGCGCGCCGAGGACCGCCACGGAAGCCGTTTCCCGTGCCGCGACGGCGTTGCCGGCCACGGCGCCGGTCTCCACCCCCGTGGACTCCAGCTGGTGCCGGACAACGTCGCGATCCTTGTTGACCGAGTCGGCTTTCTGGGCTGCGCGACGCATGGCCAGGTGTCCCTGCGGCTGCGTAGCCAGACTCGGGCTGTCTTGCACCAGACCAGCCGTAGGGGACGCGGTTGGGGCGGATGCGGGTTTGCTCGCGAGCGCCCGGTCAGCCTCTTCGCGCACCGGCTCAGCACGATCCGCGAACGTACCCCGGACGTACCACCCCAGGCCGACCGCCAGAATCAGCGTTGCGGCCCAGGCCAGGGGCCGGCGCAGCCGCCACATGACCGGCGGCCGGCGCAATTGGGTCAGGGGAGGCATCGCTCGCTCGGGGGGTGCGGCCATGCCGAGCAGTTTGCTCGCCCGCTCGAGAATCGCCCGTTCTTCCGTGAGCCGCGCCTGACACGCCGCACATCCCTTCAGGTGCGTGTCGACGCGCTCGCGCTCGACGGGAGCCAACTCCCCATCGAGATAGGCGTGCAGGGTGCCTTCATCCACGTGCGACATGTTCAGCCTCGCTTCCCTTCTCATAGGCTTCGACCAGCCGGCGCCGGGCGCGCGCCAGCGTCGTGCCGACGGCACCCTTGGCCAATCCCGTCTGGGCGGCGATCTCGTCGTAGGACTGCCCGGCATCCCACAGCAACAACACGTCACGGTCACGCGGCGTCAGCTCGTCCAGCGCACGGCGCACACGCTCGCGGTCGAGCTGTTCCCCGACGGTGTCGTCGAGCGACGGTGTCTGATCGGGTTCGCTCTTCAGCAGCGTGAGGTGTCGCCGCTCGCGGGCTGCCCGTCGCGCTTCGTCGCGTGCCATGTTTGCCGCTACCACAAAGAGCCACCCCCGGGGATTGTCGGGCCGGTGCGTCAGCGCACGCGCGAACGCTTCCTGGGCCAGATCTTCGGCGCGGTCGGCGTCCCACACTTTGCGATAGAGAAATCGCACCAGTGCGGGATACGTCGTCCGGTAGACGTCGGCGAGGTCGTCGGGCATCGTCAATGCAAAAGGCAGAATGATGAATGCAGAATGGTCGCGTGGACATTCTGCATTCTGCATTCGTCATTCTGCATGTGTCGCCTCACCGAAAATCCGCCACAGTGCGATCCAGCTCTCCGGCGCGCCAGGACTCTATCCCTCCCGCTGCAATCTTGATGTTCACCTGACGTCCCGCCACCAGAACGCTGGGCGTGAGGCTCACCGCAGGCACGAGCTCCGGCAGCGACCGCAACAGCGCAAAGTAGGCATCGCTGAACGGCGCGACGGTGACGGTGCGCTGCGTCTCGCGTACTGCGAGATCGGTCCAGGTGCTGTCGCGCAGGATGTAGAGCCGGCCGCCGACGCGGCGCGTCGGATTGATGCCGCTCCGCATCCGCAACCGCGCGCTCAGCTCGTCCTGCTCTTCGCCGTCCACCGATTTCGCCGCGAGGCTCGCTTCGGCCTGTGACTGTCGTACGGCCCCGGCGCCGTTTTGGGCCGCCGGTGCCGGCGCGGCAGTGACGACGACTCCGTTGAGCGCGACTGGGGGTGGGGACGACATGTCTCTCCGCCCGTCCATCGCCACTGTGGGCTCCTGTACGAGATACGACGTGTACTCCGTCAGTATCCCGTAACGCAGCGCAAGGTCCTTGAGCGCCGCGAGTGTCTCGGGTGTCGAGCCGTGCAAGCGGATCTCGCGCGACAACGCGCCGGCTTTGCGCGAAGCCCATAGTCTCGGAATGTAGGCGTTGGTCGACGCTTCACCCACGGTTGCCGAGCGGAACTGCTCGTCCTGGGAGCCGCGCCGTCCGCGCACCGTCAGCGACCACCCACTGGTGTTGCGGGCATGATAGCGCCCGAACGCCACCAGCTCGTCGCCGGCGAACAGGTCGGGGAGGGCCTGCGGCTGCACGTCGTACAGCTCCACGCCGTCGCCGGTGAGCGACACGTCGGTGAGGACGGGGCTCGCGATCTTGCCGGCCAGGGTGCCGACGGCCCGTTCGATGTCACTCCCCGGGGCGATGTACTCGGTGACGCCGCGTGCTCCTTCGGTCAACCGGTCGAGCAGATACGTGTTGACGTCGTAGCCGATGCCGAACGAGAACACCCGGAACGCCCCGCGGTGCTCCTCGGCGCGCGCCGCGATCTTCTCGGGATCCTGCTCACCCACCGTCGACAGTCCGTCGGTGAGGAAGATGATGACACCGAGCGAGCCCTCGGCGGGTGGCTGGCTGGAGGCTTCATCCAGCGCGCCGGCGATGTTCGTCCCGCCCCCCGTCTCCAGCCCATTGACCCAATCGCTGGCGCGTTGCCGTCCCTCAGCCGTCGCGGCGGTCCAGCCGGCGTCGAAGCGCCGCACGCCGCTCTCGAAAGCAACCAGGCGGAACCGGTCACCTTCGTGCAGCGAGCCCAGCAGCTGGCTGACGGCGGACTTGGCCTGGGCGAGCTTTTCTCCCGACATCGATCCGGAGACATCGATCGCCACGACGAGGTCGCGCCGCAGCGCCGTCCGAGGATGCGCCGCGCCCGGCGCAAGCAACAGCATGAAGTAGCCGTCTTCCCCTGGCACTTGATGCGTCACGAGCGAGACGCCGACGAGCCCCTGGCGCAGCGGCAGAAAGAGGTCGAGGTCGCCGCTGGTCGCACTGTCGGCCATCGTCACCTCGAGCCGGCTCCCGGAGCGGCTGGACCGGATTTGATGCGTGGGGGAATAGGGATCGCCGAAGCGGTTGCCGCTGTCGGCGCTGAGACGAAAGCTCCGCGTCGCGCCCGTAGCCCCCGGGCCCGAGCCGGCGACGTAGCGAAACCGCCAGGCGTCACCCTCGCGGTCGAGAATCTGCGTGTAGCGCAGCGTGATCTTCCGGGTCTCGCCGGGGTTGATCGGAAAAATGCGCGCGCGAATCAGTCCGTGGCCGGCCAGCTCGATCAGGGCCGGGTCGCGTTTGCGCCGCACGATTTCCTCGTAAATCGAGCGCGCCTGCGTCGCGTCCATCGTCTCGCCGCGCAGCTCGGTGTCCCCTTGCCAGAGTGAGAAGCTGGAAAACGCGGCTTCTCCGGGAAGCGGATAGTGATAGACGCCTTCCCCGAGCATCGGCCCGCGGTTCTGGAACCACTCTTCGACCGTTACCTCCGCGACGCGGTCTTTGACCGCGACCGAGACGGCGCTGCGCAGTTTCTCCACGCCCCATCCCGGCACCGGACGCACCGGCTCGATCCATCCCTGAGCGGAGAGGCGGCAAGGCAACACAAGAGCGGCGAGAAGGACAGCAATACCACGGTGCGACAACATCGTGACCAATCCTGTTTGAGAGTCCTACGAGAGACGCAGCCGGTCACAGTCCACGCACACATGGAAACACGACGGCCTCCTAGTCACGGGAGGCCGTCGGCGTAACCCCTTCTGAGACTGTTACTTGAGCGGCATGGTGAGGCTGAACAGGATGCTCACCGTATTCACTGCCGGCGTCTTGGCACTCTCGTTCTTGGCGAACGCGACGTAGTTGAGCTCGGTGCGGGCACCGAAGTCACCGGCGAGGTGGAAACGATAGCCCCAGGCGACGCTCGCGCCGGTGATCCCGACCGAGGTCTTGGTCGAGTCGGAGAAGCTCCCCTTCGTTGCCTTCACCCACTCTTCGTGCGCGCCGAGGGCAGCGTACCACCCACCCACGACGGCGTAATCGAGCCGCCCGGCGAGGTTGGCGGCGAAGACGGTCGAACCGCTGCCCTGGAAGCGGTGCAGGTCGATTCCCGGCTCGAACGCCAAGCGCCGACCGATTGGGAGGATGGCGAAGAGCGTGGGCACTTGCGGAAAGAAGGTATTCGCCGCTGACAACGCCGGCAGGCTACCGCCGAAACCGGGAACTATGAACCCGGTGAGCGTTACATTGGTCCCGTCAGCGTGGATGGAGCTGTACCCCCCCGTCACACCGATCATCGGCTCCCAGGCTCCGGTCGGTGCAGCGGCACGGGCAGTGCGCGGAGCGGTTCCGCGATCCAGTCGGGACGAGACGCCGAAGAGCAACGCGTACGTGTCCGTCGGGCCGAGGCCGGGACGGCGCTTCTGTGTGGCGGTCACCGCCGCTTCCAGCCGACCGTCGAGGTGCGGCGTCAACGCGAAACGGTAGCCGGCCGCGACCTGCGCGCCGAACTGCGTCGAGTGATTGCCACCCTGCATCAGGCTGTTCATCACGCCACCCGCGGCCCCGTAGAACGACGAGCTGAGGGCGAGATCGGCGCACAGACCAACGCGCGCGGTCGTCGCGTCACCGCCGACGCTTTCCGTCAGATTGGCGAACGAGAGCGTCGGCTCGAAGGCGAGCCGGCGTCCGGCGGGGATGACAGCGAACAGGCTGCTTCCTGCGAGCAACGGGGCGACATATCCGGGGGTCGGGAACTCGATCAGGTCGATCGCGTCGGAGCGGCCGCTCCCGGCCGCCTTGATCCGGGCGTAGCCACCCTGAATCCCGATGGCGGGATGCCAGAAACTCTGGGCTGCAACCGGGCTCGCGAGGATCGCCAGCACACCAAGCACGAGCTGCTTCCGCACGGGAAACCTCCTGCACCATGAGTAGTTGGTTTAGCGATGGCCGACGCGCGGCCCTGGGGTCGACGCAACCTGCGTCGCCTGATGGCGATAGCCTGTGAGCGACATCACGGCGATCGCGGTCGCGCGGCGGCGCGGAGCGGCTTTCCTAACTGCAACAATCGAAAGCAATTAGGGCGTCGCCGCAGGTCGATGCGAAAGGCTCTCCCGTTCAGTGATCTCCCGATGTATTGTGAACGCGTTCACAAGCAGCCCGTACGTGTGAAATCTTTCGGAGGATTACGATGCGGTTGACTGGAATCGCGGCGGTGCTGGCGCTCGGAGCGCTGGCGTGTGGCAAAAAGGGCGATCAAGCGCAAGCAAGCGCTGCGCCGACGACGGCGGCAGCGGCACCGGCAACGGCGGCGGCCGCGGAACCGACGGGACCGGTCGTGGAAGTGAAAATGATGGGCACCGGGACCTCCTATAAGTTCGATCCCAGCACGATCACCGTGCCCGCGGGCGGCACCGTGCGATTCATCAACGTCGAAGGCGGACCGCACAACGTGTCATTCTACGCGGACTCGATTCCTGCTGGTGCTGCGGAGAAGCTGAACGCGGCGATGGCGAATCGCATGGACAACCTCGCGGGGCCGTTCCTCATCAACGCCAGCGATCACTACGATGTGTCGTTCGCCGGCCTGCCGACGGGGACGTACAAGGGCTTCTGTACGCCCCACCAGGCGCTGGGGATGCACTTCGTCCTGACCGTGAAGTAGTCGCGATCCTAGGAGACGGCCCCGGTGCGATCCGGGGCCGTTATATTCTCCGTCCATGCCGTGGATCCTGCTGCTGCTCAGGCTGTTCTTCACCGCCCCTGCGACGTCCGTCCATCCCGCGCCGGCACCGCTCGAATGGGTGCGGGCGCTGCCACCGGCTCGAGTCGAAGTCCATAACGACCGTCACGAGGTGGTGATCGAGCTGGCCCCGGTCGACCTCCCCGCGATGGCGCACATGGACATGTCGGCGATGAGCGGGATGGCCGGGATGAACATGAACATGGACGAGCACTCGGCGCATAACCCCGTTTATCCCCCGGTGACGGGGGTGGACCTCCCGCTCACCGGCTGGATGTCGGGGTTCCGCATCGAGCTGGTCGATTCCGCCGGCCGGCCGGTTCCGAGCGAGCTGCTGCACCACTACAACCTGATCGACCCGAATCATCGCGAGCTGTTTCTGCCGATTTCGCGCCGCGTGCTCGCGGCGGGGAGTGAGACCGGGGCGGTGCGGATGAGCCGCTGGCTGATGGGGGCGCCGTTCATCAAGGGCGATCGCCTCGTCGCGAGCGCGATGCTGCACAATCCTACGACGCACGCGTACAGCGGCGTACGAACGCGGCTGATTCTCACCTACAGCGCCGACGGCCACTGGTATCCGCTGCTGCGCGCCTACCCGTGGCAGTTCGACGTCGCGTTCCCGGTCGGGGAGAAATCGTTCGACCTGCCGCCGGGACGATCCGAGAAGTTCTACGAAGGCAGCCCCGCCGTCCCGGGGAAGATCGTGGGCATCGGCGGGCACGTGCACGATCACGCCGATTCGCTGGTGCTGCGCGATGTCACGACCGGGTCCGTGATCTGGCGGGCGACGCCGATCACCGATTCCACGGGCCACGTGATCGCGATGCCGATCAAGAAATTCATCGGCATCACCGGCATCGGCGTGCGCATCGTTCCCGGGCACCGTTATCGCGTCACCGTCTTCTACGACAATGAGACGGGCCACACGCTGCCCGACGGCGGGATGGGAGTAGTAGCGGGGTTATTCGCGCCGGCGCCCGATGCGACCTGGCCCGTAGCCGACGAAAGCGACTCGCTTTACGTCTCGGACCTCCGCCACGCGCTGCGCATGAGCGAAGGGGCGCAGCTCTCAGCTGCTGGTGCTGGCGTCGAGCACGCCCACCACTGATTCCGGCGCCGTCACCGTCGCCTCGGCGGTACGGCGGCGTTGCATCACCGCCAGCATGATCCCCGCCAGTACGAGCCCCGTGAGCGCATCGATGCCGTAGTGGAACTGGCCGTACACCACGGCCAGCACCAACCCCGCCGTCGGCAGCAGCAGCAGCAATCCCAGCGGCCGCCAGTAGCGCAGCGCGAACCCGGTCGCGACCACCGACGCGGCGACGTGGGACGAAGGGAACGCCGCGCCCCACGAATCGCCGCGATCGAGCAGCCACTGCGCCAGGCGCGCGGGCCACACTTCGGTGGCGGCGTTGTGCGGCAGGTCGAACGCGTAGCGCGGGCCGGCAACCGGGAAGAACAGGAACACGACGTAGCAGAGATAGAACGTGATCATCACGCCGAGGATCGTGTGGCGCGCCGCGTCCTTGCGTCCCGAGAACCACAAACCGGCGGGCGCGGCGTAGAGGATCGCGTAGTAAGCGAGGTAGCAGGTGTGCAGGACGGCGGAGAACCAGGGCAACGGCATCTCGCGGATCCAGCGATACGAGACCTGTGATCCGAACACCCACGCCTCGAGGCGCTGGATGGCCCAATCGTTCTGGAAGCCGGCGTCGAGCGTCAGCACACCGATTTCGCCGTACAGGCCCGCGAGCAGCAGCATCGGATACCAGTCGCCGAGGAAGCGCCCGACCGGACCGGAGTTCCGCGCGGCGGGGGCGAGCAGCACGAGTCCCACCAGCATCGCATGGGCTGCCACCAGAAACTGCCAGTGCGGAATGACATCGTCCTGAAACGACAGCGCCAGAGCGACGGTCGCGATCACGACGTAGCCCAGAGTCCACCGGTCCAGCGCCGTCAGGTTCGATCGCTCCACCGTCACAGCCAACCCTCCGCTCGATACCAGGCCGTGGTGCGAGACAGCCCCGCCGCCAGATCCGTCGCCGCCCGCCAGCCGCTGTCTCGAGCCAGCGCGTCAGGCCGGCACGTCCAGGCGGGGGCGAGAAACTCGTCCGCCTTGTCCGCCGACAGGACCGTCGCGCGGCCGGCCAGGGACGCCAGCGAACCTACGGTCCACAGGGCGACTCGCGCCAGCGTGGCCGGAAGCCGCACGATTCTGGGCGTCCGCCCGACGGCGACTCCCACGGCTCGCACGAGCCCCGCGCTCGTAGTCACGTCCGGGTGCGCGGCGTAATACACGCCTCCCGCCGTCCGTGTGGCGGTGCCCGCCGCAATCAACGCCTCCGCCAGATCGCCGGCGTAGATGACGGACAGCTCCTGGGTCCCGTCTCCCATTACCGGTCCCCACCCGGCGCGCGCCAACCGGAAAATGCGCAGCGTCTCTCGATCGTGCTCTCCGTAGACGACGGGGGGGCGGATGATCGTCCAGGAAATGCCCGACGCGCGCACCAGCGTTTCCGCTGCGAGCTTGCTGCGGCCGTAATTCGTCACCGGCTGGGGCGGCCGCGCTTCGTCGATCGGGCGTCCCGGAACCGTCGGACCGCCCACGGCCAGGCTCGAGACATGGACGAAGCGGCCCGGCGGCGCGGCACGGGCCGCGTCCAGCACCCGGGCGGTCCCGTCACGATTGACGGACAGGAACTCCCGCAGGTTTCGCGCGCTGATCCGTCCGGCGACGTGGTAGACGATGTCGGCGCCGTCGCACCCCTGCCGCAGCGCCGCGGGAGAGTCGAGGTCGCCGGGGATGGTCTGCACGTCGGTCCAGCCGAGGGCCCGGACTCGATCGGGGGATCGTACGAGGCAGGTGACCGTATCGCCGCGCGCCCGCAAGGCGCGCACGAGATGGGTTCCCACGAACCCGGTCCCGCCGGTCACGAACGCCTTCACAACGATTTGTCGAAGATGCGATACGTCTTGTAGGGGCGGAATCCCAGCTGCATGAGCCCGTTGACCATCGCCGCGTTGTCTTCGAGGATCCAGCCCGCCTCACCCTGCGGCATGCCGCGGGCGGTGGCGTGGGTCCAGATCCAGTGGTACAGCAGGGCGTCGATGCCCTTGCCGCGAAACTCCTTGATCACGCCCAACAGCGGAATGCGCGCGCGGTCGATCTTGCGCGAGTACCAGAGGATCTTGAGCAGGCCGGGGAAGAGCCGGCCGGACGGGTTGTGCTTCAGCGCGACGTTGAAGTCGGGAATCGCGACGCCGAATCCGACGACCCGGCCTTTGATTTCGGCGAAGACGACGAGATCGGCGATGATGATCGGCTTGAGCTGCTTGGCGAGGTGCTCGAGCTCCGCGTCGGTCATCGGCACGTAGCCCCAGTTTTGCTCCCACGCTTCGTTGAACAGCGACTTCACGAGCTCCACTTCCTCGTGGAACCGCTTCATGTTGAGCGGGCGCAGCGTTACGCCGAGCCGCTCGCCGAGCACCTTGCTCGCGCGGATGAAACGCTCGGGCGGGTCCATCGGCTGCTCCCCACCGCCCCAGAAGGCGATCAGGTCCTTCGCCTTCTGGAAGCCGTAGTGCTCGTGCAGCGGCACGTAGAACGCGGGGTTGTGCGGCATCAGCACGACGGGGGGTTTCTCGAAGCCCTGGACCAGCAGCCCGCACTCGTCGTTGATCGAGGGGTTCATGGGCCCGCGCATCGTATCGAGGCCGCGCTCGCGCAGCCATGCCGCCGCCTGATCGAACAGGGCGGTGGCGACGGCCTGATCGTCGATGCTCTCGTAGAACCCGTAAAAGCCGACCTTATCCTTGTGGAGGGCGTTGTGGCTGTCGTTCTTGATCGCCGCGATGCGGCCGACGATGTCGCCGTTGCGGCGCGCGACGAAATACGCAGCGGACGCGTGCTCGAAGAACGGATTCTTCTTGGGAGACAGGATGGTGCGGACGTCCATGCGCAACGGCGGGACCCACTGAGGATCCCGCCGGTGCAGCGTGTACGGAAAGGCGATGAATCGTTCGAGGTCCCGTCCGGTGCGGACGGGCTCGAGCACGACGGTCAAATGACCCCCAGCTCCTTGCCGAGCCGACCGAACGTATCCAACGCGCGATCGATCTGCTCATCGGTATGGGTGGCCATCAGGCTGGTGCGCAGCCGGCACTGCGACGGCGGCACCGCCGGCGGCACGACGGGG
>DATLVL010000241.1:0-10651 GCA_035577525.1 Gemmatimonadales bacterium
GTCACACTCGCGAGCTGGGGCACAGGTCGTTGATGCGGCAGCTCTCGCACCTGGGCCGCCGCGCGATGCAGGTCCTGCGGCCGTGCAGGATCAAGAGATGGGAAAAGATCGTCCAGTCCTTGCGCGGCACCAGCTCCATCAGGTCGCGCTCGATCTTCACGGGATCCGTCTGCTTGGTGAGCTTCAGGAGGCCGCTGATCCGGCCCACGTGGGTGTCCACGACTATCCCGTCGTTCTTTCCGAACGCGTTGCCGAGCACGACGTTGGCGGTTTTGCGTCCCACTCCCGGCAGCGCCACGAGCGCTTCCATAGTATCGGGGACCTGGCCATCGTGCCGTTCCTCCAACGCCTGTGCCATGCCGAGAATCGACTTGGTCTTGTTGCGAAAGAAACCGGTGCTGTGGATCTCGCACTGCAACACATCGGGATCGGCGGCGGCGTAATCGGCGGCGCTCTTGTACTTCGCGAACAGCGCCGGGGTGACGATGTTCACCCGGGCGTCGGTGGATTGGGCCGACAGAATAGTGGCGACGAGCAGCTCGAGGGGGTTGGCATGGTCGAGCGCGCACTTGGCGTGGGGGAATTCGCGCTTCAGTCGGGCGATGATGCTGCGCGTGCGCCGCTTGCGCTCGACCGGCGTTTCGGCGCGTCGCTTCATGACGCGCGGCGTGCCCGGGCGAACGCCAGCAGCCCAGCCGCGTCGCGGGAGTTGAGCACGTCTCCGGCGGAAAGCCACCCCTTCCGGGCCACGCCGAGCCCCAGCGGAACATTGGCCATGCCGCTCACGGCATGTGCGTCGGCGCCGATCGAGATCATGACGCCGCGCTCGCGCGCCGTGCGCACGTGCCGCCAGTCGAGGTCGAGGCGATGGGGATCGGCGTTGACCTCGATCGCCACGCCGCGCCGGCCGGCTTCGGTCAGGATGCGGTCGATATCGATGGCATAGGGCTCCCGCGCCATCAGCAGCCGACCGGTCGGATGGCCGAGGATCGTGAGCCGCGGATCCTCCATGGCGCGCAGCACCCGCGCCGTCATCTCGTCTCCTGTCATGGAAAAGCGCGAGTGGATCGACCCGATCACGAAGTCGAAGCGGTCGAGCACGTCGGGACCATAGTCGAGCGAACCGTCGGCGAGGATATCGGCTTCGACGCCCTTCAGGACCCGGCATCCCGGGCTCGCGGCGTTGACGGCATCGATCTCGGCGTGCTGGCGCGGGACATCGGCAGCTTGCAGACCACCGGCATAGGACGCCGAGCCTGAGTGATCGGTGATCCCGATCCACGTGTAGCCGGCTGCTCGGGCTGCCTCGGCCCACTCGGCGACGGTCGTCGACCCGTCGGAGTAGTTGGTGTGGCAATGCAGGAAGCCGTGCAGGTCATCCTGCTGCACCAGCTGCGGCAGCCGTCCCTGCGCCGCGGCCTCGATCTCGCCCATTCCCTCGCGCAGCTCCGGCGCAATCCACGGCAGACCGAGCGCCCGATAGACGGCCGCTTCATCAGGCGTCGGCGGGCTCTGGGAGAGTCCCCGCGCTTCGAGCTGCCGTACATGCTCGGCGGAGCCGGTGGCCCGGACCCAGGTGAGACCGAACGATGCGGCCGGCGCGAGGAACACATCGGCGACGAGTCCCGATCCGAAGCGCAGCGTGACGCCGCCCTCCTTGCCGACGAATTCGGCGACGCCGGGAATCTCTCCCAGGCGGCGCACCAGCTGCTCGCTCGCGCCCGTGGCGTATTGGACCACGAGATCGATGTCGCGCACCAGCTCGGAGCGACGACGTACGCTCCCCGCGAGCTCCACGCGCTCGACGCCGGGCTCGCCGGCGAGGGCGCGGCGCAATCCCTCGGCGTCGGTCAGGGCGTGATGGATGAGCATGAACTCGCTGGCGCGCCGTAGCGACGCGATGCCGCGGCGGACACGGTCGGCGGTCTTTTCGCCAAAGCGCGGCAGCGCCGCGAGCCGCCCGTCCGCGGCAACCTCCTCGAGCTCGGCCAGGGAATCGACGTGCAGCGCTTCGTGGATCTGCCGCACCTTGGTGACGCCGAGGCCCGGGATGCGGAGCATCTCGACCAGTCCCGGCGGAACCTGCTCGCGCAGCTCGTCGAGCAGCCCCGAGCGTCCTGATTGCGTCAGCTCGCGCACGATCTCGAGCGTGCCCTTGCCGATCCCTTCTGCGTCGAGCAATGCGCCGCTCTGGACGGCCGCGTCGAAGTCACCGGGATAGTCGGCCACGGCGCGGGCGGCGTTTTCGAACGCCCGGATGCGGAACGGATTGTCTCCCTTGATCGCGAGCGACGCGGCGATCTGCTCGAACACCTGACGCACGGCCTGGCGGTCCATTGGGCGGGAACGTAATGCCCACGCACAGCAGGCGGGAGTACGATTGCGACCTGCTTGGATCAGGCGATACTGAAGGCGAATATGAGCGGCTACAACTTCACGGATCGCGTCCGCAGAGTGCTCCAGATGGCTCGTGAGGAGGCGGCACGTCTCCACCACGAGTACGTGGGGACGGAGCACATACTGCTGGCATTGGCGCTCGAGGGTGAAGGGGTTGGGGCGGCGGTGTTGACAAACCTTGGCGCCGATCTCGACGACATTCGACGCACGATCGAACAGGCTGTCAAGCCAGGTGAGTCCTCAGCGCAGACAGGTCCAGATCTTCCCTATACATCAAAAGCCAAAAGGGTGTTGGAGTTCGCGATGAGGGAAGCGCGCGATATGGATCAGTCCTTTGTTGGGACCCAGCACTTGCTCCTTGGTCTAATGGGACAAGAGCAGACCATCGGCGCGCAGGTGCTGGCCGAACTCGGCGTCAGCCTGAAGCAGGCGCGGGCAGAAACGCTCCGCCTTTTGTCGGGATTGGAAGGAGCACAGCCGCTCCAGCGCCGCGTCCAACGCTCGTCGACTGGGACTGCAATCCGAGGATCCAGTGTTCGTGTCGTCGGCGGAATAGTCTTCATCATGAGCGGGTTGGAGGCGCTCACGTATGCACAGACCTGGTTCGGAAAGGCCGTAGGTCTTCTTGGGGCTGTTGGCGGCCTGCTGTTGTTCGCCCAGTGGATGTCAGACTTCAGGAGGTGAGGAGCCTGGCAGAAAACCGTCCAGTGCCTCGACGAACTCAGTGGTTGCTTCCACGTGCGGGCAATGCCCAACCGCCAATTCCACCAGGCGTGCACCCAGTAGCTGAGCCAACTCCCGCGATCCCTCAATCGGGATGGGATCGTACGTGCCGTGAACGACTAAGGTGATAGGCGCCAGGTGTCGGGTTTGCAATTCGTGCAACCGTGGACGCAAATCGTAGTCTCCAAGGCTCCTCCAGACTTCCTGCTGCGTGCGTGCCGTCACTCGGAATGCAGTGAGGTTCTTCGCGTCGGCGGGGTCGCGGAAATAGCCGGCCACGCTCAGCTCGAAGGCCCGCCGCTGGTACGCCGCCGGGTCTCGCTCCCGCAGGCCGCTGGCACGCAACTCCTCCCGCGCGGTCACGATCGCGGGGGCGCTCATCCGCTCGGTAAAACGACGCTCGAATTCGTCCCGCCAGGCGGCCGTGATCGAAGCGGGAGAAACCAGAGCGAGTCGCGCGACGCGCTCCGGCTGCTCCAGCAGGTACAGCACCGCGAGCAGGCCGCCCCAGGAATAGCCACACAGCGCGAGCCGGTCGATCTTCAGGTGGACGCGCAGCGCCTCGAGGTCCGCGACCTGCTCACGCCATCCCACCGGCGTGTCGCGCGGCACGGGTGACTTTCCGCCGCCGCGCTGGTCATAGTAGAACAACGTCCGCGCGTGGGCGAGGCGATCGTACTGCGGGAGGAGATAATCGTGATCAGCGCCCGGACCCCCGTGCAGGACGACGACCAGCGGCCCGGTGCCGACCTGATGCGCGAAGAGATCCACACCGTTGACGTGCAGCATCATGGGGGTGGCAAGATAGCGCCGCGGTGGCGGCTCGCGGACCTCGTGGTACTGGGGCTCGTGGGCGCCGTGGTCGCCGCCATCGTCAGCTTCGCGCGCGAGTTCCAGGCACCCTACCTCCCCGCGATCCAGATCGACCTCGCCCCTCGCGCCCTGCCGCACTACGTGCTCTACTCGCTGGTGCGCGGCGTGACGGCGCTCGCCATCTCGTATTTGTTCGCGTTCGGCTTCGGCCTCGCCGCGGCCAGCTCGCGCGCCGCGGAGCGGATACTCTTGCCGCTGCTCGACATCCTGCAGTCGATACCCGTGCTGGGCTTCCTGCCGGGACTCGTGCTCGGGCTCGTGGCGGTCTTTCCGGGGCGCAACACAGGTCTCGAGCTGGCGGCGATCCTCATGATCTTCACCGCCCAGGCGTGGAACCTGGCGCTTTCCTTTTATCAGTCGCTCATCTCCGTCCCCGAGCCGCTGCGTGAGGCGTGCCGTCTCTCGGGGTGGCGACGCTGGGAGACATTCCGCCGGCTCGAAGTGCCTGGCGCGGCACAGGGGTTGATCTGGAACGGCATGCTCTCGATGGCGGGCGGGTGGTTCTTTCTCATGGTCAACGAGTCGTTCCAGCTCGGCAACCACGACTTCCGCCTCCCCGGCATCGGCTCCTACATGAGCGTCGCCGTCGATCGCGGCGACCGCGGGGCGATGGCGCTCGCGATCCTCGCCATGATCGCGATGATCGTCGCCGTCGACCGCTTGTTCTGGCGGCCGCTCGTGGTGTGGGGCCAGCGCTTCCGGCTCGACGATTCGACCGGAGAGGCGCTGGAGACGAACTGGCTGCTCGAGCTGTTGCGCCGCTCGCGCTGGCGCCGCCGCACCCGTGCGATCGGGCGCGGCGCCGTCCGCACGGCAAACCGGATCATCCGTCCAATCCAGGCGCCGCTCAAGGCGTTGCCGTCGCCGTACGGCCACGGCGCGACCGCGCGGCGCATCCTCGTGTACCTGCTGATCGCCGCGCTTGCCGCCGGGGCGGTATGGGGATTCGTGCAGCTGATCCGGCTCGTGCTCGACGTCGCCCCCACCGAGTGGCACGCCATCATGATCGCGGCGGGACTGACCTTTTTGCGCGTGATCGCGGCGGTGGTGATCGGCACTGTCTGGGCGCTCCCTGCCGGGATCGTGATCGGCCGCTCGCCGCGGCTGGCGCACGCGCTGCAGCCCGTGATTCAGATCGTGGCGTCGTTCCCGGCGCCGATGCTGTTCCCGCTCGTCGTACTGGGGCTCGCGGCGCTGGGTGTGCCGTTCGGGTCGGCCGCCGTGGTGCTGCTGGTGTTGTCGTCGCAGTGGTACATCCTCTTCAACGTGATCGCGGCGGTGGCGAGTGCGCCGCCGCAGCTCGCCGAAGCGGCGGACATCTTCGGGCTCGTGGGCGCTGCGCGCTGGCGCGGGCTCTATCTACCGGCCGCGTTCCCCGGGCTCGTGACGGGATGGATCACAGCGGCGGGCGGGGCATGGAACGGCACCATCGTCGCCGAATATCTGCAGGCTGGTGGCACCCTGCACGCCACGACCGGCCTCGGCAGCCTCATCAGTGAAGCCACGGCACAAGCGAATTTCCCGCTGCTCACGGGAGGCGTCGTCGTGATGAGTATGATCGTGGTGACCTGGAACCGGCTCGTGTGGCGGCCACTGGCGCACCTCGCGCAGACCCGCTTTGGGACGACGCAATGACGGCATCCCCCCCGACGGCCACGGCCGCGCCGATGCTCGAGGCGCAGCATGTGTCGCAACAGTTCCTGCTCCCCGGAGGGCACGATCTGCAGGCGCTGCGTGACGTCAGCCTCGCCATCCGCGAGCGCGAAGTCGTAGCGCTCATCGGGCCGTCG
Source organism: Gemmatimonadales bacterium (assembly GCA_035577525.1). GTDB lineage: Bacteria > Gemmatimonadota > Gemmatimonadetes > Gemmatimonadales > GWC2-71-9 > DASTHG01. Next base: position 5,784 of record DATLVL010000241.1, read on the forward strand.
GGGTGCGGCAAGAGCACACTGTTGCGGCTGCTCGTGGGTCTCACCCGGCCGAGTGCCGGCGCCGTGTTGTATCGCGGCGCGCCGGTGACGGGTGTGCTGTCGACGGCGGCGATGGTATTCCAGTCGTTCGCGCTGCTGCCGTGGCTCACGGTGGAGCAGAACGTGCAGATGGGACTCGAGGCGCGCGGCGCCGGCGAGGCGGACCGGCGCCAGGCCGCAGCGCGCGCCGTCGAAGTGGTCGGGCTCGCCGGGTTCGAGGCTGCCTACCCGCGCGAGCTATCTGGGGGAATGAAACAGCGTGTCGGCTTCGCGCGCGCGCTGGCGGTCCAGCCCGAGATTCTCTTCATGGACGAGCCGTTCGGCGCGCTCGACGCCCTCACCGCGGAGAACCTCCGGGCCGAGGTCGTGAAACTGTGGCGCGATTCGGCGACGACCGTGTCGAGCATCGTCGTCGTTACGCACAGCATCGATGAGGCGGTCTACCTGGCCGGGCGCATCGTCGTCTTCGGGACGAATCCGGGGCACATCCGTGAGATCGTCGAGAATGCGCTGCCGTACCCACGCGACGTGCGCGCTCCCGAGTTCAGCGCCATGGTCGAGCAGTTGCACGCGGTTCTCACGGACACGCTGTTGCCCGAGCCGGAGCGCGCCGCGGCGGGCGCCGCGCCGCGTCTCGTGCCGTTGCCACGCGCGCACGTTCCGGAGGTCATGGGTCTGCTCGACCATCTGGGCGGTCGCGCCGACAAGCGCGCCGCCGTGTTCGAGCTGGGGGAGCAGCTCGGCGTGGACTACGATCGCATGACCGCCGTCGTGCGCGCCGCCGAGCAGCTGGGATGGGTGACGACGCCGGGCGAGGTCGCGTGCCTCACGGCGGCGGGACAGGCTCTGGTCGCCCAGGGCACGGCCGGGCGACGTGACGCCACGCGGGCGCGGCTCATCGAGCATCCGTTGTTCGCGCGCGTGCTCGGAATGTTGCGGGAAGGGGAGGGAGTGATCGACGACGACGAGCTGCTGTCCGACCTGACGATTCATTTCCCGTTCAGCAAGGCGCCGGGGCTGTTTCGAACGGTGGTAGAGTGGGGACGCTACGCCAACCTGCTCGACCACGACGCCCGCGGCAAGCGCCTGCTGCTCACCGAAGGATAGAGGGTTAGAGAAACTCCCTCGTACACCTATCGCGCGTAGTGGTCGGCGCCGAGGAAATGCAGCGAAACGTAGGGAGCATCACCCACTACCCAGCTGTCGTGCGGGACGGCGGGGATGTGAAACAGCTCGCCGGAACGCAACTCCAGGGTGCGGCCGTCCGCGAACGACACCGCGGCGGTGCCGGAGACGACGAGACCGACGTGCTCGACGCTGCAGCGCGTCGCGCCGACGCCGGGTCCCACGTGCTCGGACCAGCGCCACCCCGGCTCGTAGGTCGCGCGGCCGATCGTCATCCCGCCAAGATGCACGATCTCGAAGCGGCCTTTCTGCATCGTCCGTGTCTCATCGGGGTGCTCGAACCGCTTCAGCACGATGTCGACCGCGATCATATCAGCACCGCCAGCGCGTCGGCAACCACTTTCACGTCGGCGTGTTCGCGCTCCGCGAAGCCGTTCGGGACGTCGGAATCGATGTCGATCTGGCCGAGGATGTGATCGCCGCGCCGGATCAGGACGACGAGCTCCGACTTGGTGTAGAGGTTGCACGCCAGATAATTGCCGACGGCGCCGACGTCGGGAACGTTCTGATCTTGCCCCTCGGCGACGGCGGTGCCGCAGACTCCCACGCCGACGGCAATCCGCGTATGCTCGGTCTCGCGTCCTGCGAACGCCTCGAGCTCCAGCTGGTCGCCGTGCAGCATGTAGGCATAGACCGAAGTGTAGGGCCCGCCCCACCCCTGAATCCGCTCGCACGCCATGCGCAGCAGATCGACGCGCGCCGCATCGTGCAGATGGGCCGCGCGCAGCGCCCGCACCGCTCCGGTCGGATCGCTTTGCGTGCGCGCAGTCATGAGCGTTTGCCCAGCACGGCGGTGAACCGCAGTACGGTGGTGTCGCGCTTCACGACGATGAGGACGGTGTCACCGGCCTGGTGTGACCGCAGGGCATCGGTCATGTCGTACAGGTTGCCGATCGTCTTTGTCCCGATGGACGTGATGACGTCGCCCGCGACGAGACCCGCCTTTTCCGCCGGGCTGCCGGACCGCGTTCCAGTGATGCGCACGCCGCCCGGCGATTCGCTCATGTCGGGGATCGTGCCGAGGTAGGCGCCATACCCTGAGCCGCTGCTCGACATCTGGGGCGGCGGAGCGGCGACGAACGTGAGCCGCCCCGGGCGGTTGGCGAGCGCGGTCGCGACGTCGGCCACGAAGTCGGCGACGCGCGCCAAGCCGTTGACGTCGATCTTGTCGACGTCGTCAGTGGTGCGGTGGTAGTCGCTGTGCAAACCGGTGAAGAAGAAGAGCACCGGATGCTGCGCCGCATAGAACGAGGCATGATCGCTCGGTCCCCAGCCGTCGCCCGAGGCCTGGAGGTCGAAGCGCGGCTGGCCGCCGGCGTGATTGAGCGAGTCGAGCAGCGCGGGGAACTCGGACGCGGTCGCGGCGCCGGTGGCGCTGAGGCGCGCGTTCCGCAGCCGGCCCACCATGTCCATGTTGAGCATCGCGTAGATCGAATCGGCCGGCCGGGTGGGATGCTTGACGTAGTATTCCGATCCCAGGTCGCCTTCCTCTTCGCCGCTGAACGCGATGAAGACGATGGTGCGGTCGAGGCGCCGCTGCGCCAGCTCGCGCGCGACTTCGAGCAGCGCCGTCGTGCCCGAGGCATTGTCGTCGGCGCCGTTGTGCACTTTGCCCGTCGAGTCGGGGTCGTCGAGCGCACCGAAGCCGCCGAGGCCGAGGTGATCGTAGTGCGCGCCGATCACGATGGTCTCGCCGCGTCGCGCCTTCGAGCGGCCGGGGAGCACGCCGATGACGTTGCGGATCGACTTGCCGCCGATGGTGCTGTGGATCGCCGCCGGGGCATCGGGGGAAATCGTGAACGGCTGGAAGTAGCCGTCCGAGCCACCGGGTTGCAGGCCGATCCGGCGAAACGCCGTCGCGAGATAGGTCCCCGACTCGTCGAGGCCGCGGGTGCCGACGCCGCGCCCTTCGCGCGCGTCGGCGGCGAGGTAGCGCAGCACGTCAAGCGCGCGATGCGCCCCTGGAGTCAGGCTATCAGGGCTCTGCAGCACGACCCGCGCGGCGACGAGCAGACTGGTGACGAGCATAGGACGATATCTATCTTTGCGCCGACCTCGAAGGAAGCCACCCGCATGTCGATTCGCGTGCTCGCGCTGATTCCGTTCGCAGTGGCCATCAGCCTCGCACTGTCGGCCGTCGTGGACGCCGTCGGCCTGCCGCTGTTTCTGGACACGACCGGGACGATCCTCGCGACTACTCTGCTCGGCCCGGTTGCGGGAATCGTCACCGGCGTGCTCACGTCCACGGTGAACAGCCTGCGCAACCCGACGTTCTGGCCGTTCGTGGCGATTCAGATCATCGTGGCGCTCTACGCGTGGCTCGCGGCGAGCCGCGGCTGGTTCCGCTCGCTGCGGACCGCCGTGCCCGCCGGTCTATTGCTCGGGGTGATCGCATCCGTGACCTCGACACCCATTTCGTATTTTGTTTTCGGGTGCTCCACGACGGGCGGCATCGCCCTCACCACGAAGCTGGGCCAGCTGCTCGGCCTGTCGAATCTCGGGGCCTGCTTCTTCGGCAGCTTCCTCTCGGACTTCGGAGACAAGGCCGTCACGTTCGCCCTGGTCACGACGATCCTGCACGCGTTGCCGCGCCGGACCGCGGCGCGGTTTCCGCTCGCGTTGCGTGCGGTGGGCCGCGCCTAGCGTCTGGTGCGCCGCCTCCATCCGTTCACGCTGTTGACGCTGGCCGTGGCCCTCCCGGCCCTGGCCTGGATTGTTCCTGCGCCCTGGGGCGGTGCCGGAGCGCTGATCACCGCCCTGGCGCTCCTGCTCACCCCGGGTGCAAGCCCGGGGTTCGGAGCGGCGCGAACGGCCGTCATCACCGCTGCCCCGTTCTGGTTCTTCCTTTATCTGTTGCACGGCGTCGGCGGCATGGTCCCGATCGGTCTGCGCCTCAGCACGATGATCGCGAGCTTCGTGTGGCTGGTCGCGATCCTCCCGCCCGCCCGTCTCGTCGAGGCGATGGTGGCAGCGGGGTGGCCGGTGAGCGCCGCGTTCCTGTTCTCGGCGACGTTGCAGGCAGTGCCGGCGCTGCGCGAGCGCGCCCAGCGCCTGGTCGACGCGCAGCGCTGCCGCGGTCTCGCGACGCGCGGCGGACCGCTGGTGCGTCTGCGCGCGTTGCGCGCCCTCGCCTTGCCGCTCGTCCTCTCGGCACTGCACGAGGTGGATGAGCGCGCCCTCGCGCTCGAGACCCGCGGCCTCGTGGCGGGAGCGCGCCGCACGCCCCTCGCGCCGCCGGAAGACCACCGCAGCGAACAAGTGTTGCGCTGGCTGCTCGTACTCTCGTGCGCGGCGCTCCTCGTGTGGCGCGTCGCATGACGGCGCCGCTTTCCCTGCGTTCGGTGACGTATCGCTACCCGGCGAGCACTACGCCGGCGTTGCGGGACGTTTCGCTGCAGGTCCGGCACGGCGAGGTGCTCGCCCTGATCGGCAACGTCGGCGCCGGTGCGTCGACGCTGCTGCTCGTTGCCGGAGACCTGGCGCCGCGGGTGACGGGTGGTGAGCTGTCGGGGACGGTCGAGCGGCCCGGGCGCGCGGCGCTGCTGCTGCCCACTCCCTGGACACAGGTCTCGGGGATGGCGTTCACGGTGTTCGACGAAGTGGCGTTCGGTCCGGCGAATCTGGGATGGCCGCGCCAGCGGATT
>DATLVL010000242.1:0-23299 GCA_035577525.1 Gemmatimonadales bacterium
GACCCACTTCGTCGTGGCATATACCTGCGTGAGGTAGCCGCCGGTCGTATGCAGGATGCCTTTGGGCTTTCCCGTCGTGCCGGAGGTGTACAGGATGTACAGCGGATCCTCGGCGTCCATCGGTTCGGGGGGGCAGTCGGACTGCGCGGTGGCCATGAGATCGTTCCACCAGAGATCCCTCCCGGCCTGCATCGGGACTGCCTGGCCGGTGCGCTGCAGCACGACGGACTTCTCGATGCTGGGCGTCGCCGTCAGGGCTTCATCGGCATTCTGCTTCAACGGCACGATGCTGCCGCGGCGGTACCCACCATCCGCCGTCACGAGCACCTTTGCACCCGCGTCGTTGATGCGGTCGCGCAACGACTCGGCGGAGAACCCGCCGAACACGACGGTGTGCGGCGCTCCCAGCCGCGCGCAGGCGAGCATCGCGACCGCTACTTCGGGCACCATCGGGAGGTAGATGGCGACGCGATCGCCCTTTTTCACGCCGAGTGACTTGAGCACGTTGGCGAAGCGCCGGACGTCGTCCAGCAGCTGGGCGTAGGTGATGTGGCGCACCTCGCCCGGCTCGCCTTCCCAGATCAGCGCGACGCGGTCACCCCGGCCGGCCGCCACGTGACGGTCGAGACAGTTGGCCGAAGCGTTCAGCTTCCCGCCGAGAAACCACTTCGCGTGAGGCGGTTTCCACTCCAGCACGCGGTTCCAGGGCTTGATCCACTCGAGCTCTTTCGCCCAGTCCGCCCAGTACGATTCGCGGTCCTGGCGGGCGCGCTCGTAGATCGCGGTGTCGCGCACCCAGGCGCGCGAGCGGAAGCTTTCCGGTGGGGGAAAGCTGCGCTGTTCGTCGAGCAGCGTTTCAATACGGTCGGTCATGGCGTCCGGTATCCCGTTCTGAAGTAGCCCCATCTTGCAGCATGCCCCGGGCCACGCGTCCTGCACGGTTTGCACGGCGTGGCGGCACGGCGGCGAGTTGCAACTTCTTACGGACACGGCGCTTGTCAAGTGATGCCGCTGGCATCAAAGTGGCGTCCAAGACCGTGGTCATGTCGCCACCGCTGTGGGAGAAGACGCTGGCCGCGCCGCAGGCGCTGGGGCTCGAATCCCGGACGCTGTTCCGCCGGGAGGCCGCGGCGCTGCAGGACGCGCTACCCGAGGGGAGCGGGCGCCTGGTGATCGACCTCACCGCGACCGAGGCGGTGGATAGCGCCGGCCTGGGAGCGCTGATGCTGATTCAGCGCCGGGCGGCCGAAAAGCGGCAGACGGTCTGCCTGCGCGGCGCCAACGAGGAGCTGCGTTTCCTTCTGGTGCTCACCAAGCTCGACGATCTGTTCGAGCTGGAAGTGGGGCGCGTGTAGCGGGGCCGCGCCGTATATTGCCCGGACATGGCCGCCGCCGCTCCTAAACGCAAAGTTCTCTTCATCGAGGACGAAGCCGCCTTACAGACGTCGTACGCGCGCTTCTTCAGCGCGCGCTACGATATGTCCTTTGCCCGCACCGGGGCCGAGGCGATGCAGCAGCTCGACAGCTTCGATCCCGAAGTCCTGGTGCTCGACCTGCGGCTCCCCGACACCGACGGCATCGCCCTGCTGCAGCGCATCCGCCAGAAGCGCGCCACTATTCCCGTCGTCGTTACCACCGCCTACGTCAGTATGGAACCGCTGATGCACGTGCTGGATCTCGGGCACAGCGCCTACCTCGTCAAACCCTTCGACCTGAACGAGCTCGCCGCGCGCATCGATGCTGTGGGCGCGTGAGCTGTCGCACGCCTTCGGCGCCATCCGGGCGCTCGACGGCATCAGCTTCACTCTCGATCGCGGGCGCACGCTGGTGATCTTCGGCCCCAATGGGGCCGGGAAGACGACGCTGCTCCGCGTACTGGCGGGACTGGTCCGTCCCACGAGCGGCAGCGCCGGCGTAGAGGGCGGGCGGCGCGCCATCGGCTGGATCGGCCATCAGTCGCAGCTGTACGGCCATCTCACGGTGCGGGAGAATCTGCGGTTCTGGGGAACGTTGTACGACGTTCCGGCCGGAGACCTGGAGCACCGCGTGGGAGAGCTGCTCTCCCGGCTGGGGCTCGACGCGCGCGCCGGTCAGCAGGTGCGCACGTTGTCCCGCGGCGAAACGCAGCGCGCCGCGATCGCACGAGCGCTGGTGCACGACCCGGCCGTGCTGCTGCTCGACGAGCCGTTCACCGGTCTCGACCGGCTGGCCGCGGAAGAGCTGGGGCGCCTGCTCGGCGAGCTGGCGGCGCGCGGGCGCGCCACCGTGCTCGTCACGCACGACGTGAAGGAGGGGACGGAGCTGGCGAGCGACGTCGCGTTCATGCGGACCGGCCGGTTCGTGGCGATCGGACCGCGCGGCAGCCGCGACGCCGCTCAGCTCACCGTGGCGTATCGCGAGGCCGTCGGCGGTGCGTGAGCTCGTGCGGCACGCGTGGCTCATCGCCCGCAAAGACCTGCAGCTCGAGTTCCGCTCGCGCACGGCGCTCGCGTCGGCGTTCGTCTTCACCGCGCTGGTACTGGTGATCTTCGAGCACGGGCGCGACCCGACCGCCGTTCCAACCATCGATCTGGCGCCGAGCATCCTCTGGGTGACGTTCAGCTTCGCCGCGATGCTGGGGCTGAACCGCGCCTTTCAAGCGGAGCTCGAGAACCAGGCGCTCGACGGGCTGCTGCTTGCGCCGATCAGCCGCACCAGTCTGTTCTGGGGGAAGCTGGGCGCGAACCTCGTCTTCGTGGCGCTGGTGCAGATCGTCGGCGTGCTGCTGTTCATTCTGTTCTTCAACGTTCCGGTGTGGCGGGTATGGCTGCCGTTCCTGCTGGTGTGCGCGCTGGCGACGGTCGGCTTCATCGCGGTGGGTACGCTGTTCAGCGCCATGGTGGTGCGCACCCGATTCGCCGAGCTGATGCTGCCGGTGCTGCTGCTGCCCTTTCTCCTGCCGCCCCTGATTGCCGCGGTGGCGATCACGGTGAAACTGTTCGCGGGGCGTCCCTTGAGCGAGAGCGGAGGGTGGCTTAGGTTGCTCGCCGGATACGACCTCGCATTCGTTTCGCTCACGACGCTCCTGTTTCCCAGCGCGGTGACCGAATGACACTGGCCCAACGCGGTCGCTGGATCACTCTTGGTGCGCTGGTGCTGCTCGCCGGCATCTATGTGCGCGCGCTGCGCTACACCCCGGTGGAGCTGTTCCAGGGACCGGCGCAGAAGATCTTCTACCTGCACGTGCCCGCTGCGTGGTCGGCGATGCTGTCGATGGGCCTCGTGGGACTCGCCAGCATCCTGTTCCTCGTCATGAAAGACGCGCGGCTCGACCGCTTCGCCGCCGCCTCCGCCGAGGTGGGCACGGTGTTCTGCTGCGTCATGCTGACGACGGGTCCGTTGTGGGCGCGGCCGATCTGGGGGACGTGGTGGACGTGGGACGCGCGCCTCACGCTGACGCTGATGCTGTTCTTCCTGTTCATCGGCTACCAGGTGCTGCGCGGCGCCGTCACCGACCCCAGGCTGCGTGCCAACTACGCGGCCGTGGTCGGGATCTGCGGGCTGATCCTGCTGCCGTTCATTCATCTCAGCGTGTACCTGTTCCGCACCCTCCATCCGCAACCGATCGTCCTCAAGCCTTCGGCTCCGTCACTCCCGCCGGAAATGCTCGTGACGCTGCTGCTCTCGTTCGGGGTGTTCACGCTACTGTATGTGGGATTCGTGATGCAGCGGTACGCGCTGGGGGAGGTGGGATCCGATGCCTGAAGCAGTCGCGGGGAACGGCGGGTACATGATCGCGGCGTACATCGTCACCGCGGTAATCCTGATAGGATACAGCGTACTGCTGGCCAGAAGGGCCAGGAAAAGCACTGCTCGACGTGCAGGTGGCCAGGGGTGAACAGGTACTGCACAGTTACCAGGTAGACCGGTTCACTCACACTGTTCACCGCCGTGCGTCTGTACGTCGAGTTTTTGATTGTTCTCGTTCCCGTTTCATTCCCGCTCTGACCGCTGCCAACTGCTTTTGACCATCGGGCACCAGCTGCGCCCACAGCGATAGCGCCTGGTCGGCGGCGGCTTCATCGCCCGCCTGGAACAGCGCGGCGGCGTTCTGCCGCAGTGCGTCGGGGCCGCCACCGGCGGCATAGGCGCGGGAGAATCGTTCGGCCGCCTCCGCGTAGCGCCCGGAGCGCCGGAAGACTTCACCCGCTGCGAGCGCCGCGTCGGGGCGCTCGGTCAGCGTCAGCGCCTGCTCGAACGCGGTCAACGCTTCCTGGTGCCGATACACGGCGAGCCATCCCTCGCCGAGCAACATCCACGCTTCCGATTCTTCGGGAAACCGCTCGGCGGCTCGCTGGGCCAGGGCGCGCGCGCCCCAGCGGTCGTCCCGCTGCCGCAACAGTTCGGTCAGCAGGCGGAAGGACGGGATCAGGGACGGTGTGAGGGCGCAGGCGAGCCGGTGCCAGCGCGCGGCTCCGCCCGTCGTGGCGGAACGCGCGGCGCGCCGGGCGGCGAACCCGGACAGTGAACGACGCAGGGTGGTGAGCACGACTCCCCGAGCTGAGGGAGGTCAGCCCTTTTCCGGGAGCAGGAACAGCTTCCACACCCACCCGGCCGCCGCGCCGCCGATCGCGGGCCCGATCCACCACACCGCCTGGGAGTGGAACGTCCAGGCGATGAGCGCCGGGCCGAACGCGCGCGCGGGATTCAGCGCAGCGCCGGTCAGCCCGCCGGCCACGAGCGCCGATACAAAGATCGCGAGGCCGATGCCGAAGCCGCCGATCTTGGGGGCGTGGGACGAGATCGCAGTGCCGAACACCGCCGACACGAGGAAGAACGTCAGCAGCGCCTCGAGCCCGATCGCCTGCATGAAGGAGATGGTAATCGAGAGGTGCGGCACGCCGGCGGACACGGCGCGGACGGACGCGGCGTTGAAGAGCACGCGCAGCAGCGCCGCTCCGACGATGCCGCCCACGAGCTGCGCCACGACGTACCGGCCGAGCGTCCTGGCGTCGATCTTCCCCGCCACGAAGACGCCGAGGCTGACGGCGGGGTTGAAATGCCCGCCGGAGATGTGCATCAGGGAGCTGATGAGGACGGCCATCCCGATGCCGTGTGCCAGCGCGATGCCGAGACTCCCGATGCCGCCGTTGGTGACCGCGTTGGCGACGACGCTGCCGGCACCGATGAAGACGAACAACGCTGTGCCGAGAAACTCTGCCAGCAGCGGCCGGTATTTGACGTTCACCAGGGACCTCCGAATGAGTGTGCGGGCGCCAAAGCTACCCGGGTGATCAGGCGCGCCGCAACACCAGCGTGGCGTTGATGCCGCCGAAGCCGAACGAATTGCTGAGGATCGCGCCGGGGCGCGCGGCCCGTCCCGTTCCAGGGATGCAGTCGAGATCGCAGGCCGGGTCGGGCTGCGCCAGGTTGATCGTCGGTGGCAGCCAGCCGCGCGCGAGCGTGAGAGCGCAGATCGCCGCCTCGATGGCGCCGCTCGCGCCCAGGGCGTGTCCGTAGTAGCCCTTGGTGCCGCTGATCGCGAGGCGATAGGCATGGTCCCCGAACACCTGCTTGATCGCCATCGTCTCGGTCGAATCGTTGAGCGGGGTGGACGATCCGTGCGCGTTGACGTACCCGATCTCGCCGGGCGACACGTCGCCGTCGGCGAGCGCGATCTGCATCGCGCGGGCGGCCTGCCGCGCGTCGGGGCGCGGCGCCGTCATGTGATAGGCGTCGTTGGTGCACCCGTAGCCGACGATCTCGCCGTAGATCGGCGCCCCCCGCGCCACCGCGCGGCCGCGCTCCTCGATCACCACCACCGCCGCGCCCTCGCCCATCACGAAACCGTCGCGGTCGACGTCGAACGGCCGCGACGCGGTCGTCGGATCGTCGTTGCGGGTGCTCATGGCGCGGATGTTGGCGAAGGCCGCGAACGTGAGCGGCGCGAGCGGTGCCTCGGCTCCGCCGCAGATCATCACGTCGGCCAAGGCGGCTCGCACGGCGTGGAACGCCTCTCCGACGGCGATCGTCCCCGACGCGCAGCTCATCGCATTCGTGGCGTTGGGTCCGGTCGCTCCGAATTCGATGGCGATGTTGCAGCTGGCCGCGCCCGGGAACACCGCCAGCGCCAGCGCCGCGTCGAGCCCGCGCGGCCCCTCGCGCATGAACTTGCCCACCTGCGACTCGGCGAACGCCACGCCACCCAGCGCCGATCCCATCATCGAGCCGATGCGGTCCTTGTCCTCGCGCGCCGGCTCGAGGCGGGCGTCCGCCACCGCGAGGCGCGCGCTCGTGACGGCGAGCTGCGAGAAGCGGTCGAGCCGGCGGGCGCGCTTCGCATCGAGAAAGTCCTGGGGGCGGAAATCGGGGATCTCGGCCGCGATCTTGCTGCGAAACGGCGCCGGGTCGAAACGGGAGAGCGTGCGCACCGCCGACGCCCGCGCTTCGAGTCCGGTCCATAGGCCGTCCGCGGCGGTGCCGATCGGCGTGACGGCTCCGACACCCGTGATCACGACCCGTCGCGTCGCCGTCATGCCGCCTCCGCCGTGGCGCGAATTCCCGCCAGCGTTCGTGACGCGATGCCGTGCACGAACACCGGCCCGATCACGAGATTCGCCGCCAGGCTCCCGACGAGCGGCCAGGTGGGTCCGCTCCACTGATGCACGATCTCCACTGCCACATCCCCTCCCGCTGTCGTGGTGAGCTGCCAGCGTACGTCCATCCCCGTCGTGATCCCGTCGATGTGCCGGTAGCGAATCACCGGCTGTCCCCCATCGGGCTCGACCCACATCTCCGACACCCACCAGGTGGGGTAGCGCAGCGGCGCGGGTCCGAACGGCCGCCACGCCGCCATCTCGACCCGCCCCCCGTCGGCGCGGCGCTCCAGCATGCGCACCCACCGGTAATGCGGCAGGATCTCGGGCCAGCGCTCGACGTCGCGAGCGAGACTGAAGACTCGCTCCAGCGGAGCTCGGATCGTCATGCGGTCGATGGTCACCATGGGAAATGCGTCATCGGTCGACGGTTATCGGTAACATCACCGCAGCAACCGACAACCGATGACCGAGAACGCCGGTTAAAGGCCATACCCACCCCTGAAATACAGCAACGGCCTCCGCTCCGTTACCTCGCCGCCCGTCACCAGTCCAATGAACACCGTGTGATCTCCGCCGGGCACTGCCGCGTGTTTGGCGCATTCGATGTGCGCCAGCGCGCCATCGAGCAGCGGAATCCCGTGGCGGCTCTCCCGGTACCCCACGCCGTCGAAGCGGTTCGTCGTCTCCGCGGCAAACGCCCGCGCCAGCGCTTCCTGGTCGGCGGCGAGAATGTTCACGACGAAGTGCGTCGCGCCCAGCATGGCGGCGTGCATCTCGTTCGCGTGATCCACCGCGACGAGCAGGAGCGGCGGGCTGAGCGACACCGAGGCGATCGAGCTCGCCGTCATCCCCTGCGGGAGCCCGCGCGCGTCGCGCGCCGTCAGCACCGATACGCCCGTGGCGAACCGGCCCAACAGCTGCCGGAACTGCGCCGCATCGACGCCGCTCGTCATACGATCAACCGCGCGAGGGTGGAGGGAGCGAGCACCGCCCGGGCCGGCACGAAATTGCCGGTCGCTCCGACGAGAAGATCCGCCAGCTCCGGAACGCGCGCCAGCCGCCGCACCACGAAGCGCGCCAGCCACGGCCATCCTACGCCCACCCCGATCAGCCGCTCGAGCACCCACTTGCCGGCGAAGGCGCGGCGCCGCGCCGCGGCGTAGGGCGCGAGCGCGGCTTCGGGAAGCGGGCCGCGCGGCACGGCGCCGAGGGCCGTGAGCAGGGTCGCCGCCGCGAGCTCGGCGCCGCGCAGCGCGCTGTAGAGTCCCTGGCCGGTGAACGGGTCGAAGAAATCCGCGGCGTCGCCGACGAGCACGGCGCCGCCGCCCGGCGCCACCGCGTGGCGCGACCATTGCGCGAAGGGACCCGTCGCGAGCACCGCCCGGACGAGCTTCGCCCCGTCGAACCGTCCGCGCAGCGCCGGGAAGCGCTGCAGCTCGTGCGCCAATCCATCGCGCAACGTCGCGGCGCGCTGCCGCGCCGCCGCGAGCGGCAGCACCAGCGCCACCGTCGTCACGCCGCCTCCCACCGGACCGAGACCGACGTACCCCGGCCGCCCGATGTGCATCTCTCCGCGGTCGGCGACGTCCGCCACCTCGCGGTAGTGGGCGGTGAACGCCAGCCGCCGCGGCGGACCGGCGTGGCGCAGGCCGAGCCGCCGTGCCACGAGCGAGCGCAGGCCATCGGCCCCGATGGTGACGCGGGCGCGGATCGCGCCGCCCGCCATCACCACGCCGGCGACGGCGCCCTGGTCGTACAACAGCTCTGCGACGGGGCTCTCCTCTTCGACCTGCACCCCCGCGCGGGCCGCAGCCGCGAGCAGTAAGGTGTCGAGCACCGTGCGCGGCAGCGCGTACCCGAAGGCAGCGGGAGCGGGGTAGGCGTGGGTTGCGGCAAACCGCCCCACCACATCGGTCCCGTCCGGCGCCACGACGCGCATGCCGTACAACCGGCCGGGCGCGGCGCGCTCGATGGCGGGAATCAGCTCGGGGTCGAGCCGGGAGAGTAAGGGCGTGGCGGCCGGGCTGAGATACTCGGAGCAGGGTTTGTCGCGCGGAAAGCGGGCGCGGTCGAGCAGCAGCACCCGGGCACCGCCGCGCGCCAGCTGCAGCGCTACGGACGAGCCGGCGGGTCCGCCGCCGACGACCACCACATCCCAGCGATGCCCGCGTGTCATCGTCCGTTCAATGCGGCACGAGCTGCCAGCCGAGCGCGGCAACGATCGCGCCGACGGACGACCCCGCGAGGTTGACGAGGTCGTTGTCCAGCCATGGCACACCGCGCGTGAGCGCGAGCGGCGCGTGACAGGTCCCGGGTTGCTCGCTGACGGTGTTGCAGACCGGGCAGGCGTACCGCCCCTGGAGCGTCGCTCCGAGCAGGGAATCACCCAGCATGCCGAAGATTCCCGCGGCGGCGGCGAGCATCGCTCCGGCAAGTCCGAAGCGCTGGTGCGGCGCGACCAGCGCCGCGAGCCCGGCGATCGCGATCGCCCCCAGCGCGCCGCCCATCGTCCCGAGCGGCGTGATACCCCCCGATCGACCGCGCGGGACCGGCTGACCGGTGGCGATGTCGTGCGGATCGGTGGGAGACCAGTCGCCGATTTCGGTCGCCCAGGTGTCGGCGGCGGCCGCCGCCAGGGCGCCCATCGCCCCGGGCCAGCTGCCGAGCAACGCGAGGGCGGCGGTGACACCGCCGTTGGCGATCACCTGGCGGGGGCGCCGGGCCGCGCTGCGGCCCGTCGCGAGGCGGGTCAGCAGGCTGCCACTAAGAAGGAAAGCGAAGAGGGGGACGAGTCCGGCCCAGCCCAACCCCCACCACACAGCCGCCCCGACGAGGAGGGCGGCGGCCACACCGCCCGGTGTGAGCCAGGTCACTCTTCGAGCAGCTGCTCCAGGATGCGGCGCCGCAGCGTGGCGGGTGCGCCCTGCGCCCGGCAGCGCACGCGGACGAACTTGAGAAACAAGGTCTCGAAATCGAAGTGTTCGCTGCAGGGGGGGCATTTCTGGATGTGCGCACGGATCTCGGTCTCGAGCTCCGGCGTGACCTCGCGATCGAGGTACTCGTACAAGTGCTCCACGCACTCCCGGCATCTCATTTCTTGCTCTGCCCCTTGATGTAGCCCATGCTGACGGCGTAGTCGTACAGCTTCGTCTGCAGCAGGCGGCGGCCGCGGTACAAACGCGACTTCACGGTGCCCACCGGTACGTCGAGCACCTTGGCAACTTCCTCGTACGACATTCCTTCGACGTCGGAGAGAGTGACCGCTTCGCGGAACGCCTCCGGAAGCTGATCGACCGCCCGCAGCACCTCGTCATCGACGATCTTGTCGAAGAACGCGCCCTGGGGGTCCTCCTCCTGTACCTCCTGAAACAACGCGAACGGCTCGATTGTGTCCACGTCGACCGTTTCGGGGTGCCGGCTCCTGCGGCGGTATTCATTAATAAAGAGGTGCCGCAGGATGGTCAGCAGCCACCCCTTGGCGTTGGTGCCGGGGGTGTAGCGATCCCAGGACCGGTAGGCCCGGAGCATCGTCTCCTGGACCAGGTCCTCGGCATCGGAGGCGTTTGCCGTGAGGCGCAGCGCCACCCGGTACAGCGTATCGAGGTGGACCAGCGCTTCCTGCTCAAAGCCTGCGCGGCGCTCCTCCGGCGTGCGGGGGGGGCTCTCGGGGCTGGGTGGGCTCGGGGGGTTGCTCGAAGCCGGGGGAGGCGTGGACGTCATCGTTGGTGAAGGCTGGCGTGGCCTCCCTTGTTGCGCAATGGGGTGCTAGAATGCGCGCCGTGATCCACAGCATCGTGCCGCTCGCGGTGCTCGAGGCCATCCGGAACCTGGACACCCCCGTCGAGGACGGCCTGGGCGAGTTCGCCGACGAGCTTCTCTCCAAGCGGTTCGGCCTGTCGGCGACGGTAGCGACCCAGCTCGCCGAGTACGAGGCGCTGGTGCGCCGCGACGTCCGGGTGGCGAGCGAGCACGTCGAAGCGCTCATGCGGCTCGTCGGGCGGCGGGCGGACGCCGACCTGGTGTTCGCCGATGCGGGACGCCGTGCGGCGCGGCGCGCGCTGCGCCGTGCGTCGGCGCCGGCGCGGGTGGCGGCGGCGATCGCGCCCAAGAGCGCGGGGTACGCCGTGGCGCGGCGCCAGGCCCGCATCGTGCTCGACGGCGACCTGATGCGCGAACAGCGGCTACCGGTGGCACGCGTGGGCGACGGGCTGGCGATCCGTGCCACGCCCGACGGCTCGGCGTGCGGGCTCTACGCCGCCGCCTTCTCCGAGCTGCTGCGACTGTTTGCCGGATTCGAGGGAGCGATGTTGCACACGTCCTGCCGGGCCAAGGGCGGCGCGCGCTGCGAGTGGCGCGCCGCACCACCCGATCTGCGGCACCGCTGATGGCGCCGCTCGCCGGATTCGATTTTCGCGGGCTGAGCGACGCGCTCGGTGCGATGGGCGCGGACGGTTGGCTGCTGTTCGATTTTCGCGGCGTCAATCCGATCGCGGCCCGAGTGCTCGACGTGCACGGCATGGGCACGCGCCGCTACTTCGTGCTGCTGCCGCGTGCGGGGACGCCGGTGGCGGTCGCGCACAAGATCGAGCTGGCGAGCTTCGACGGCTTCCCCGGCGAGGTGCGGCCCTACGCGTCGTGGAAGGAGCTGCACGCGGCGCTCGAGCCGCTGGTACGCGGCCGCACGCTCGCGCTCGAAGTGTCGCCCGCCGACGCGGTGCCGTATCTCGACCGCGTGCCGCACGGCGTGGTGCAGCTGCTCGAGTCCTTCGGCGCGCAGGTCGTGTCCTCGGCGCCGCTGGTGACGCAGTTCGCGGCGCGCTGGTCGGCGGCGGAGCTCGCCGGCCATCGCACGGCGGCAGAGGCCATCGCCGCCGTCGCGCGCGAGTCGCTCGTGTGGGCCGGCGCCGAGCTGGCGCGCGGGCAGGAGGTGCGCGAGACGACGCTGCAGCGGCACGTGCTCGAAGGGTTCGATCGCGCCGGCGTGATGACCGACCATCCGCCGATCGCGGCGTTCGGGCCGAACGCCGCCAATCCGCACTACGAGCCGCAGGCGGGAGCCGATCGGCGGCTCGCTGCCGGTGAAGTGTTGTTGCTCGATCTGTGGGCGGGGCCGCCGCCGGGGCGCGGCACGGTGTTCGCCGACCAGACGTGGATGGCGTTCTCGGGCGGCAGGAGCGACGTCATCGATCCGGAGGTGGCGAAGGTCTGGACGGCGGTGCGCGATGCGCGTGATGCGGCGGTCGCTCGGCTGCAAGAGCGATGGGGAACGACGGGGACGGACGGCGCGGGACGAGTGACGGGTGCGGAGCTGGATGATGCCGCGCGAGCGGTGATTGTGAAGGCCGGATACGGCGAGTGGTTCGTGCATCGCACCGGGCATTCGATCGACCGCGAGCTGCACGGCTCGGGCCCGCACATCGACAATTTCGAGACGGCGGACACGCGGGCGTTGCAACCCGGCATCGGTTTTTCCGTGGAGCCGGGCGTCTATCTGACGGGGCGCTTCGGCGTGCGCAGCGAGATCAACGTGTACCTCGACGCGGCAGGTCCGGAAGTGACGCCGTCTGTCCCGCAGCGCGACCTGTTCGTCGTGTGAACAGAGTCGTTCGTCGCACGCGTACGGTGGGTCTTGCGCGCGACGAAAACCGTCGACAAGTTCGCCGCCGTTTTGTTGTCCACTTCGGGGGACAAAGGCTCTTGGTGCAGTCATGACAGTCCCTTGACAGTCCCCTGCAGCGGGGCAGCTTTCGCAAGGGAACAATTCGCGCATTGCCCAAGATTCCTGAACACTCACCGGGAGGGAGGTGACGTGGCGTCATCTGCTTTTCTGTCCGAAGTTCGTGTACCCCCGCAATCATGCCATGGGAGGATGTGCTCATGACGCATCGTGTGCGCAACGTCCTCGGTCAACTCCTCGGGTTTGGTGTCGCACTGGCGATCGTGCTGTTCGCGGCGGTTGCTCCGGCGGCGGCGCAGCAGACCTCGGGAAAGATCGAGGGCACGGTGACGGATCAGGCGGGCGGAGCGCTCGCCAATGCCCAGGTGATCGTGGTCGGGACGTCGTTCGGTTCCGTCACCGACGCCAAGGGCTACTACTTCATCAACAATATTCCGGTCGGCAGCTATACGCTCCGGGCGCAGTTCATCGGCTACGCACCGCACGAGGTGCAGAACGTGCGCATCCTCGGTGGGCAGACGATCACGCAGAACATTCCGCTCTCGCCCTCAGCGGTGGTGGTGAGCGGCGTGACGGTAACCGGTGCGTCGAACCCGCTGGTCCCGCGCGACGAGGTCGCGTCCAAGTCGATCATCTCCGGTGATGCGATCAACAGCCTGCCGATGGACGACGTGCGCAACATCATCGCGGTGCAGCCCGGCGTGGTCGAGTCGGGCGCGGCGCTCGGCGTCTCGATCCGCGGCAGCCGTCCCGGCGAGCAGAACGTGTACATCGACGGCGCGCCGGTACGGAACTCGAACAGCGGCGGCCAGGGCATCACCGTCGGCACGAACGGGGTGGAAGAAGCCTCGGTGACGACGGGTGCGCTGGGCGTGGACTTCGGTGACGCGCAGTCGGGCGTCATCTCCTTCACCACGCGCAGCGGCGGGCAGAAGCTCTCGGGAAGCATGAACTACCAGACCGACGAGCCGTTCGGCAACTCGATCAGCCTTGGCTTGAACCGGTTCGAAGGGTCGCTCGGGGGTCCAATCCCGGGCGCCAGTAACCTCCGGTTCTTCGTGTCCGGGGTGCTGCAGGGTCAGCTGTCGCAGGCCGCCGGGCTCGGGCAGAACAACATTGCCACCTACGTGATGGGCGGAATCGACACGACGGTGACGGACGGGGCTGGACGGCAGGTGGGGGTGCCGAACTTCATCCAGTACGGCGGGCAGTGCGACGCGGCCACGAACTTCGGGTTCGACTGCCAGGGGATCCGCCTGCCGATGAACTGGAGCACCAACGTTCAGACACAGGGGAAAGTGTCGTACACCTACGGCGGCGGGTCGAGCATCTCGCTCACCGGGCTCGCCAACGGGTTGCAGGGTCGCAACGGCGTCGGTGCCGCGGTCGGCGACCCGTCGCTGTACGGCGGCTACCACACGTGGCAGCGGCTGGCGGTACTGAACCTGAACCATTCGTTTTTCAAGAGCGCCGAGCGGGAATTGGCGTTGAACTTGAACTTCAGCTTCGGCTCGAACGACAGCATCAGCGGTCCGCTCGATCCGACGGACGAGCTGGGTTCGCGCAGCCCTTCGATGGGACTGCACTTCTCGCCATTGAATTTCTCGGGGTTCGGGGACATGCCGTTCCCGATCACCGATCAGATCATTCGCAACATCCGCTCCAACAGCGGCCTGCGCGTCCCGTACTTGAACAATACGGATTTGCGGAACGTCCAGGGGTACCGCATCAACCCCTACGGGTTGAACGGCTCGAACACGGTCACCTCGTTCCCCACCGCCGGCTCGAACGCGACGGTGACGTTGTACGATGAGAAGCGCTATCGCGCCTTCGGCGAGGTGGACTGGCAGGCGAACCGGTTCCATCGGTTCAATTTCGGAGGGGAGTGGAAGAAGACCAATCTGGCCTACTTCAACTCGAACAACATCAGCCAGATCTTCATGGACGCCTACGTCGTCCACCCGGTGACATACGCCGCATGGGCCTCGGACCGGCTCGACCTGGGCGACGTGGTGCTCGAGCTGGGCGGCCGCTACGACTACATGAACTCGCATGCCCTGTTCTCGAACACCCCGGGCCGCATCTTCTCCAACCCGGCGTGGCAGACGGGCTCCGGCACCAACGACGCAGCCTACACCGCCTCGCTGGCGGCGACGATGACGCCGGCGCAGGTGCACCATACGATTTCGCCGCGGCTGCGGGTGTCGTTCCCGGTCACCGAAAAGACGGATTTCCGGCTGTCGTACTCGCACCAGGTGCAGACGCCCGACTTCGCCACGCTGGTCTCGGGCGCGAACAACGACCTGTCGTTCACGAACACCAACGACGCCTTCGGGCGCGACGTCGGGTTCGGCAAGACGATCCAGTTCGAGTTCGGCGTGCGCCACGCGTTCAGCCCCGATCTGGTGCTCGACGTGGCGGCGTACAACAAGGATTTCGTGAACCAGCTGACCTACCGGATCGTGTCGTTCGACGACCCGGCGAATCCGGGCCGGACGCAGAACCTGAACATCCTGACGACGGCCGACTTCGGCTACGCGCGCGGCATCGACTTCAAGCTCGACAAGCGCATCGGAACGTGGCTCGCCTTTTCGGGCGGCTACACGTTCCAGGTAGCCCGCAGCACCGGCTCCGATCCGTTCTCGTACCTCAACACGTCGGCGCGTCAGATCTCCCAGGTCACAGGTGACCGGGTGCCGCCGCCGGAGCAGCCGCTGCCGACGAACGACAACCGCGCCCACAACTTCGTCGGGTCGCTGACGCTGAACGTCCCGTCGGATTGGCAGAAGGGGACGACGCTCGGGGCGATCCTCGGTAACGTCGGTGTGTTCACGACGTTCCGCGCCGTGAGCGGGTTGCCGTTCACGCGGTTGCGGAATGTGGGCGGCGGCGCCACGGCGCCGCGGACCGGCTTCGGGCTCGAGGCGAACTCGTCCGAGCCGATCAATTCGTCCACGATGCCGTGGACGAAGTTCGTCGATCTGCGGGTGAACAAGGGCGTCAAGCTCGGCAGTGCCGACGTGACGGCGTTCGCCGATTTCCGCAACTTGCTCAACTTCAAGAATGTGACCGGACTGTACGCCGAAACCGACGACGTCACCAACGCGCTGTACCAGACCAACGTGCTCAGCCCGGAGTTCTCCGGACTGCGGATCGAGGCGCAGCAGAACGGACACCTGTTGTCCGGCGGGGCCATCGACCTCGTGCCGAGCTGTGGCACCTGGACCGGCACGAACGCCGGTCCGGTGGACTGCGTGGTGCTGCGGCAGGTGGAGGCCCGCTTCGGCAATGGCGACGGGGTCTATTCGCTGGACGAGCAGACGAAGGTGCTCAACGCATTCTACGAGCGGTTCCGCGGGCCGCACACGTTCTACGGTCAGGGGCGGCAGGTCCGCGTCGGCTTCGAGCTGAACTTCTGAGCGACATCTGATTGGACGGGGCGGCGCCCTAGTGGCGCCGCCCCACCCAGGCTCACGATCGAGAGGGATCCGATATGCGTTCTACCTGGTTTACTCGTGCAGGTCTTGCCGTGGCTGCCGCGGCGGTGCTGGCGGCCGCCGTCGGAGTGAGTCCGGCGTCGGCGAAGCCGGCGCCCGGACGTCCCACCAAGCGGTCCGGCGTGAATCTGTTCGCGCTCACGTTCGGCGTCATGAACGTGAACCGGCAGTTTTGCGGGATCAACAACATCGGCGAGGTGTGCGTCGATCCGACGAACTCGCCCGTAGTGGGCGGCGGGTTCTGGCCGAAGGGCACGCCCGACCAGTACATCTTCAATTCCGGCTTGCAGCTCGGCGGCACGATTCCGTCGAGCGCCGGGTTCAGCTGGGCCGGCGACACCGTGGGGGCGTTCTTCATGGACCCGCGCGGCGACCAGGCCGAGGGTGACCCGATCACCCTGGTCTACAACTCGCTCGACGCGGGTGACGCGGCCGGCTGGCCCAATGGCGCCGTGGTGCGGGATACCGCGATCTACAGCCCCGTGCTCATCGGGCGGAACTCGATTTCCCAGGAAGACCTCTGGGTCCGCACCTGGGACGGGAACCCGGCGTTCACCGGCAGCGCCCGGACGCATCCGATGGGCGTGCTGGTCGAGGAGCGCGGGCTGGCATGGAATTTCCCGACCGGTAATGAGGACATCGTCTACTTCATCTACAACTTCTACAACGTGACCGCCAAGAACCCGGCGGTGTACGCGAACCTCGACCCGGCAATTCAGGGCGAGATCGCGGCAATCGGGCAGCAATTCCAGGACCGCAACGAAGCGACCTACGGCATCAACATTCCGGACGACGGCTACACGATCAACAACATGTTCGCGGCCTTCTTTATGGATCCGGACGTGGGTGACGCGTCGCTCAACTACTCGACGCCCGTCGTCCCGTTCGCCATGGGTGTGGCCTACAAGTCGAACTTCCTGGAACCCAACTGGACCTTCCCGGCCGACATCTTCGGCTCGCCGTTCGTGCCGTCGCCCGGATTCATCGGCGTGAAGTACCTGCGTTCGCCGATCGATCCCAACACCGGGAAGCAGATCGGTCTCACGATCTGGTCGAACACCCTGAATTCAGCGTCGGGCTATCCCGATCCGGTCGGGGTGAAGCAGCTGTACCGCTATCTCTCGGGGACGTCCGATCCGAGTCAGGGGGATTTCCCCTGCACCTTCCAGGGGCAGCAGGCGGCGCTGCACTTCTGCTTCCAGTCGCAGACGGCAGCCGACACGCGGTTCTTCCAGTCGTCGGGTCCCCTCACGCTGAACCCCGGTGAGAAGCAGACGATCGTCGTGGCGTACATCAACGCCGCTCCGACGGCGGCCGTGCTGCCGTTTATCGGTGGCGACTTCCAGCCGGGCATTCCCGCGTCGGGCGATACGATCGCCGCGGATCCGGCGCGGGTGCGGCCGATCGAGCGGGCCATGGGATGGGTGAGCCAGGCCGACCGCGATTCCAACCTCACGATCACGCAGGACGAAGTGCAGACGGTGCCGCGGTCGCTGCTCAACAAGGCGCTCGTGGCCCAGGCGGTGTACGACAACAAGTTCCTGCTGCCGTTCTCGCCCGAGCCACCGACATTCTTCTTGGTGCCGGGGAATAACCAGGTGACCGTGGTGTGGCAGAAGAGCGAGACCGAAACGGTCAAGGCGGGCGGTGGCGATCCGTACTTCGCGATCGCGTCCAACCCGACCTCGGCATTGTATGATCCGAACTTCCGCCAGTACGACGTCGAGGGGTACCGGATCTACCGCGGGCGCACCACGGGCAATCTGTCGCTCGTGGCGCAGTTCGATTACGGCGGTACGGCGATCACCGATTTCACGGGCGACTTCGCCTACACCGAAGATCTCAACGGCAACGGCCTGAGCGAATGCGCGCCCGAGCTCGGCGTCCAGGCGGATTGCCCCGATTCCTTCCCCTCCGTCGCCGGGGTGGCGCACCAGCTCGTCGGCAACGTGATCCAGGTCCCGGCCGGCGGCCGGGTCAAGTTGGCGGACGGCAGCGTGCTGATCCTCTCGGCCGACACCGCGGTCTCGGGTGGTGGCCACGGCTTCCCCGTGTTGTCCGACAACGGGGTGACGTTCGCCTTCGTGGATCAGGGCGTCCGGAATTCGTTCACGTATTTCTACGCCGTCACCGCGTTCGATGTGAACTCGCTCGCCTCCGGACCCTCGTCGCTCGAGTCGCCCCGGATCACGAAGAACGTGACGCCGCGGACACCGGGCGCGAATGCAACCCAGACCGTGCTGCTGCAGGGTGTGTTCGGAGCGGACGGGGTGCAGCTCGATCCGACAGCGCAATATCCGTCGATTGATGCTACGAACGGCACGTTCCATGGGAACATGCCGCCCGCCAACGCCGCGGCGCTGGTGCTCGGTTCGGCACTCTCGGAGGCGTTGCCCCAAGGTGACATCTCCGTCCGTATCGACTCGGTCAGCCATGGCACTGCGGGTGGCATCGGCACGCCGGCGCCCACGCTGTTCCTCACGCTGTCGGCGGCTGGGAATACGGTGCAGCAAACGGTCGTGCTCCCCGCACCGGACTTCAATGCCACCGGCAACAACGGGTACTCGTTCGACCAATCGCTCGTGCCGTACGATGCAACCAACGCGGCGCGGTTCGGCATCACGTCGTCGTTCGCGGCTGCGGCCCGGATGCCGGTCACCTTTGGTGATTCGGTCGTGCCCATTTTGCGGACGTCGATTGGCTCGTCGCTGTCGATCGGGCGGTTCGGAAACGGCAACGCGGCCACGGAGTTCTTAGCGCACTCGCGCTGGTTCGCGCCGGGCAGCCCCGAGCCGCCGAATCCGACGATCGTGTCGGCACCGGATTCATCACACAACTCGGGCGCCTTGCCTGGCGTCTCGGCGATCTGGGCTCCGGCGGCGTACCGTGACGCCAACATCAACGTACGATTCCGCAACTACGGGTACGCCCAGACAACCTGGTATCCGGCGGACTTCCTC
This sequence comes from Gemmatimonadales bacterium, assembly GCA_035577525.1. GTDB lineage: Bacteria > Gemmatimonadota > Gemmatimonadetes > Gemmatimonadales > GWC2-71-9 > DASTHG01. The sequence goes on from DATLVL010000242.1 coordinate 18,713, forward strand.
GTGACGTGGAACGCGGACTCGAGCATCACCGTGTTCGACTCGACGAACCACGGTACGCTTCCCTATGCGGCGAACGGTGGCGCGGGATGGGGGTTCGTCAACGTCGCAGCCTTCAACACGGCGGGTATCACTGCCGCGAACCTGGACCAGGGTGGCGACGTGGTCCCGACAGATATCAACAACGTGACATACAACCACTTCTACGGGCTGCCCGACGTCTGCGATCAGCGCGGCATTCCTTGCATCACGCTCGCGCAGAAAGCGCAGTACGAGGCGCTAGACCTGAACCACGACGGCGCGGCTGACGCCAACGGAATCGCCCTCGTCATCAACGGCGAAGGCTTCATTATGGCCATGCCGGCCATTCCTGCGGCGGGGACCAAGTGGCGCTTGCGGGCGGTCACCGGCGTGATGAACGCGACGTGCACTCCGGCTATTCAGCCGGTGATGACGGGCTGCTCCGGCTACACGTTTGTGGGAGCGGGAGTCCGTCCGGCACTCGCCCCGGGACTCACGTACAAGATCACCGTGTCGCAGAAGTACAGCGTGGCGGATAACACCTCCGGCGATCTCTCGCGCGTGCACACGGTGCCGGATCCGTACTACGTCACCAACGCCCTCGAGGCGACGGCGAACACGAAGCTGTTGAAGTTCGTGAATCTGCCGTCGCGGGCGATCATCAGGATCTATTCGCTCTCCGGCATTCTGGTGCAGGCGATCACGCACAACGATGCGGGGGGCAGCGGCGAAGAGACCTGGAACCTGCGCAATCGCAACAACCAGTTCGTGGCCAGCGGTGTGTACTTCTATCACATCGAGGGTCCGGACGGGAAAACCAAGGTTGGCCGGTTCACCGTCGTCAACTTCGCGCCGTGAGGAGACAGACTACCATGACCTATCGCTTGCATCGCGTGCTCGGCACGCTCATGGGCCTGGCGGCGCTGACCAGTGCGCCCGTTATGGCCCAGCAGGGGCAGCAGGACAATACCGGCTACGGCGGCACGTCAGGAGAGTTTCTGCTCCTCGGCGCCGGAGCCCGGGGAGCGGCGCTGGGCGGTGCCTTCGCGGCCCTGACCCAGGATGTCACCTCGCTCTATTACAACCCGGCCGGGTTGTCGCAGATGAGCCGGCCGTCGGCGATGGTGTCGACGTACAGCTACGTGGCCAATACGCGCTACAGCTGGGTCGGCATCGGCCTGCCGATGTCGGGCGGCGCGCGTGCCGTGGGTGTGTCGGTCGGCACGTTCGGCTTCTCGGGACAACCGGTCTACACGCTGGAAAACCCGGACGGCACCGGAGAGACCTACTCCGTGGCCGAAAGTTTCATCGGCGCGACGTACAGCCAGAACTTCTCCGACCGCTTTTCGGCGGGGTTCACGGCGAAGATGATCTCCGATCACCTCGGCTCCACCACCGCCACCGGCTTCGCCGTCGATTTCGGCACCAATTTCCACGCCATGGTGGGAGAGCGGCCGATCCGGGCGGCGTTCGTAATCGATAACCTGGGATCGAACCTGCGCCACGACGGATCGGCGCTGGAGGCGGGCGTGACGCGCGCGCCGCCCCTTGGCACGGTGGACATCCCGCAAGAGCTGCAGCCGGCGCGACTCAAGACCTCGTCCTGGGGTCTGCCGGTGCAGTTCCGCGTTGGCGTGGCCCTCGACGTCCTGAATCAGAGCGACAATCGGGTGTCGGTGCTGGGTGAGTTCACCCAGCCGATCAACAACAAGCCCGGCGGCGGCGCGGGTCTCGAGTGGGCGGTCTCGAACATCGGCAACTCGGGCTTTTCGCTCGCGGCGCGGGGGAGCTACACGCTGCACCCGGATACCAAGCTGGACCCGGGGAGCGGCGCGGGCTTCACGACCAGCATCAGCACGTCGAGCCTCTCGAGCAACGGCGTCGCGCTGGGCGGCGGACTGGCGTATGGCCGGGCCACCTGGCATGTCGCATTCGACTACGCGTACCGCAACCTTGGCGCTCTGGGTGGTACCAACTTCCTGAGCTTCAGCGTGGGCTGGTAGCCGTCCAGGGCAGGGATACAATGAAGCAGGCAGCACATGTCGCGCTGGCACTCACGGCCGTGATGGCCGTGGGTGCCGGCCGACGGGCGCAGAACGAGTCGGGGCTGGCCGTGAGCATCATCCGGCGGTTCCGGCCCGCGTCCACCCAAACGGTGGTCGACGTTTTCTGCCGCATTCCATTGCAGCTGGTCAGCCCGATCGGCAACGCCGCAGGCGGAGCCTACCGCTTCGCCGTTTCAGTGCGGGATTCGACCGGACTGGAGTTGGTGTCGCAGTCGTGGTCGACGCCGGTCCGCGCCGAGCTCTTGCGGTCGCGCGGCGCATCGACCTCGGAGCACCTGACGTTCGCCGCGAAGGCAGGGCGGTACGCCGTGCAGGTGACGGTGACCGATTCCGCCACCGGGCGAGTGTCCCGGACGGAAACGGCCACAACGGCTTTCGCGGGGCCGCCCGGGGGCTCGGATTTGTTGCTCGGCAGCGACGTGCGGCAATCGTCTGGTCCGAGCGACACGGCGGCGCGCAGCAGCGAAATCCGTCTCGGAGCGCTGTTCCTCGTGACCTCGGGATTGCCGGTGTTGACGCCGCAGTCGTCGAAGCTGGCGTACTACCTGGAGCTGTACCCGGCGCACGCCGAGAGTGTGACGGTCGGGGTTCGCGTGCTGACCGATTCGGGGAAGCAGATCGTCCCGCCGGCATCCGTGCCGCTGGCCATCGCGGCGGGAGGCGGCGTCGCCAGCGGGATGATCGATCTGGCGGGGTTGCCGCCCGGGCGGTATCAGGCCGAGGTCAAGGTCAGCGGTCCGGACTCGTTGACCCGCGTTGCCCGTTTCGGCATGGCGGGATTCGAGTCGGTGGCCGAGGCGGCCGCGGTGGTGGATGCCGGGGAGTGGCCCGGCACATTGTCGGAAGCGCAGCTGGACTCGGCGTACGAGCCGCTCGTCTACCTCATGAGCGCCGAGGAGCAGGGAGTGTACTCGGGGCTGACGCTGGACGGGAAGCGGAAGTGGATGCGCCAGTTCTGGGCGCGCCGCGATCCGACACCGGGCACTACCCGCAATGAAGAGCGCGACCGGTTCTACGCCGCGATCGGCGACGCGAACCGGCGGTTCCGCGAGGGCGGCGCGTCGCAGGTGCCGGGATGGCGGACCGACCGCGGGCGGATCTTCGTGAAATACGGAGTGCCGGACGAAACGCTGGAGCGCCGGCAGGCGGGGAGCACGCTGCCGTACGACGTCTGGAAATTCACGAGGGTCCGCGCGCTGAAGTTCGTGTTCATGGATTTGACGGGGTTCGGCAATTACGTGCTGATTTTTACGAACGACCAGCACGAGTCGGGCCGGCCCAATTGGCAAGACTTACTCGGCCCGGAGGCGTTGCAAGACGTGCAGCGTTTCTGAGCCGGCATCAAGTGGGAGCTCCAACGAGACCTTCACGTGAGGACCGCATGAACGTACGGATCGCTGGATTGTTCGGACTCGCCGCACTGGTGGCGGGCGCGGCGTTGAGCTGTAAGAGCGACCCGACCGCCGATGGCGTGGGCACGCCGAGCCAGGTGCTGGTGAACTTCAAGAGCTTCAATTTGAATGTGGGTGACTCGGCCACGGTCACAGCCCAGGTCGTCGATATTAGGAGCACGCCGCTCGAGCAGACTATTACGTTCACTCCGTGCGACGCCTCGGTCACGGCGAGTCTGGATCCCAGTTACGATCCCCACCCTGCCCTCTCCGAACGCGCCATCATTCACGCCGTGGGTCCCAACGCGACGTGTGTCGTGGCAGGGTCGGCCGGGGCGAAGCCTGACACGGTGTCCCTCATCATCTTGCCGACGTCGTTCGGGGGAGCGTTCTCGGCGAGCACCGCCGACCGCGGGTCGACGCTGACCATTTCCTCCACGGCCACACTCAAGTTCGATACGGCGTCCGTGACCGTGACGTTCAGCGGTGGAGCCACACCGCCGATCCTATCCAAAACACCGGATCAGCTGCAAGTGTTGGTGCCCTTCTCGAACCCCGGCCCGCTTTTGATCTCCGGCATCGCAGTGACGTACGTGAGCGGCCTTGTCGTGACGTTGCCGACCAGCGCGTCTTTCACACAAACGGGCTCGGACCCCTTCCCCGGGGACAACGCCTGGGGCACGGCTCCGGACATCACGTCGCTCCTACCGGCCTCGGGACAAAGCACCCTGATATTGGCTACGTCGCCGGCATCGGACGTCCCCAATTCGGATATCTGTCCGGAGGCGCGCTTTCTGTTCGGACCGTCGGGCAAGTGCGCCATTTTCAAATTCACGCTGGCGGCGCCGACCACGATCACGTTCACCACAGATTGGGATGGGGGGAGTGGAGATAGCGACTTCCTGATTTGCAGTGACACTACTGCCGCGAGTTACGACACGACTTTCACGACCTTCCATCCATGCGAAGCGGATGGGCTGGCCGGAGCGTCAAGCTCCAAGCCGGAGACGGCAGGTGGCGTCAGTTATCCGGCGGGGACCTACTGGTTCGTGGCTCAGGATTTCGACGGCGGCGGTGTGAAGAACTACTACATCAAGGCATCAGTGCAGTAG
>DATLVL010000243.1:0-4191 GCA_035577525.1 Gemmatimonadales bacterium
ATGAAATTCGCCCGCCCGCTCACCCACGACCTGTTGAAGCAGGTGATCGTCGGGCTGGGCGCCGACCTGCGCAAAGTGATCATCACGAAAGTGCAGGACAACACTTACTACGCCGAGCTGCACATCTATCGGGGTGACGCGGTCGTGAACATCGACGCGCGGCCGTCGGACTCGATCGCCGTGGCGCTGCGCCTCAAGGCGCCGATCTTCACGAGCGACGAGTTGCTGGAGCACACCTCCGTCGATACGTCCGAGCTGTCGACCGATACCACCACGCCGCCGGTCGACGCCGACTGGCTGAAGAACCACCTCCAGAATCTCGATCCTGAGGATTTCGGGAAGTTCACGCCGTAGCGGCACGCTGAGCGTGCTCGCGGCGCTGGCGGCGGCCTCCACGGGCAGCCTTGCGGCCCAAAGTGCGACCGTCACCGGACGGGTCGTCCTGGGCTCGCCCGGCCGTCCCGTCCCCGGGCGCTACGTGGTGCTGCACCGCATCACGATGGGCGACGGCGGGCCGGTGGATTCGGTGCGCACCGATGCCGCGGGGCGCTGGCGCATCCGCGTGGCCGAAGTGGACAGCACCGCGGTCTACGTCGTGAGCGCCGAGCATGACAGCCTGGCGTATTTCTCGCTGCCGCTGCACCTCACCATCGGCCAGACGACGACGGCCGACCCGCTCGTCGTGTGGGACACGAGCTCGACCGGCCCCGCGATTCTGTTGCGGCGGCGCCTGCTCACCATCGCGCGCACCAAGGCCGACGGCTCGCACGAAGTGCTCGAGATCCTGGAGCTCGAGAATCCGGGCCGCACGACGCGGGTCTCGAACGACAGCATGCATCCGACCTGGACCGGTGCCATCCCCGAGGCGGCGCTCGAGTTCGCGCTGCAGGCGAGCGATTTCTCGAACGACGTCGTGTCGCGGCGCGCCGGACGCGTGAATCTGTTCGGGCCGTTGCAGCCGCAGGGGCGGCGCCAGCTGTCGTACCGCTACGTGCTGGGGGGCGCGGTGCGCTCGCTGGTGCTGCCGATCGATCAGCCGACGGACGAGCTCGACCTGCTGTTCGAGGATTCCACGACGGCGGTCACGGCGCCCGGTCTCGTGCGGCTCGGCGTCGAGACGATCGAGCAGCGCCGCTTCGCGCGCTATCGCGCCGACTCGGTCGCCGCCGGCGCGCCGGTGCGCATCGCGTTTCCGGCGGCGCGACTGCGCATCGATGCGTTCCTGCCGTACATCGTGGGGCTGGTGGTGGTGGCGATGGGTGTCGGGTTATGGATCGCATTACGGCGCTCTCAGCCATCAGCCGTCAGCTCTCAGCAGTGAAGGAGCTGACAGCTGACAGCCGACAGCGCTTGCGCCCCGCCGCTCTCACGTTTACCGTAGCCAGTACAACGCGAACGGGGATCATGGAAGCCGGTGCGAATCCGGCGCGGCCCCGCCACTGTAACGGGCAGTTGTATCGGTTGGTTGCCACTGGGAAACCGGGAAGGCACTGACTAGAGCGCCCGAAGCCAGGAGACCTCGCCGTTCGCGCCACCTTGCAGTCCCTCGCGGGAGGGATGGTGGCGTCGCAGCGCACTGAGGCGCTGTTCCGCTCGCCCATCTCCGATCCGACGGGGGTGGGCTTTTTGTCATGGGTCGCTGGGCACATCGCACCCACGTCGCGGGCCGGCTCGCCGCCCTCCTAGGCGTCGCGTGTCACGGCGCCGCGCGGCAGCAGGCCGCCGGTCCTCTGGCACTCAGCGACGACGCGGGGCGCCAGGTCCGGCTCGCCGGGCCCGCCCGCCGCGTGGTGTCGCTCGCCCCTTCGATCACCGAGCTGCTGTTCGCCATCGGTGCGGGTGGCCAGGTGGTGGGCCGTACGGTCTACGATCAGTATCCGCCCGCTGCGCTGCAGGTCCCCGCGGTGGGGGACGGACTCAATCCCAGCGTCGAAGCGATCGTCGCACGCCATCCCGATCTCGTACTGCTGTATCGCTCGGCACACACCGACGCCGCGGCCCAGCAGCTCGAGCGACTCGGCGTCCCCACGCTCGTGGTGCGGCACGACGGGTTGGCGGACATCGCGCGCACGGCGCGGCTCTTGGGGCGCGCTACGGGACAGGACTCGGGTGGTGAGACGGTCGGGCGGTCGATCGACTCGCTCTTGGCGCAGCCGTTGCCGCCGGTACGGACCAGGCTGGCGTACGTCGTGTGGGACTCACCGCCGATCGTGATCGGGGCAGGGAGTTTTTTGGACGAGCTGGCGCGGCGGGCGGGCGCCGCAAACGTGTTTCACGACATCACCACGCCTTCGGCAACGGTGTCGCTCGAGACGATCGTGGCGCGCGATCCCGACTGGATCGCGGTGGTGCGCGACAGCGCGGGGGATACGCCGCCCGCGTGGTCGCGGCGCCCCGAATGGCGCGCGGTGCGTGCAGTCCGAGACGGCCGGTTTCTGTTGCTGCCTGCGGACCTGTTCGGGCAACCGTCTGCCCGAGCTTCCGCGGCTATCGCAACGTTCCTCGAGCTGCTGTCCCACCGGCCACTGACCACCGGCCACCAGCCACCATGAAGTGGCTCTGGCTCTGCACCGCGCTCCTCGCAGCCCTCGCCGCCGCAATCGTCCTCGGACCCGCGTCCGTGCCGCTCTCCGATCTCGTGCATTCGCCGATCGTGAGGGAGCTGCGCGTCCCGCGTGCGCTGCTCGGGCTGCTCGTCGGGGGTTCGCTCGGCCTCGCGGGGGCGAGCCTGCAATCGCTGGTGCGGAATCCTCTGGCCGATCCCTTCCTGCTGGGGCTCTCCGGCGGGGCCGGGCTCGGCGCCGTGCTGGCGATCGCGCTGCACCTCGGCGGCCCGTGGGCGATACCGCTCGCGGCGTTCGCCGGCGCTCTCATCGCCCTCGGTCTCGTCTTCCGGCTGGGCCTCGTGGGCGGGGCGGAGCTCGATCCGCGGATTCTGCTGCTCGGCGGCGTGGCGGTCGGCGCGTTCTGCGGCGCCGTGATGACGGCGATCGTCTCCCTCGCCGAGGCGAGCGAGCTGCGCAACGCCTACCTGTGGCTGTGGGGCGGGCTGTCGGGAGCTTCCTGGGACACGCTGCGCGTGATCGCGCTGTGTCTGCCGATTCCCGTCCTCGTGCTGCTCGCCGCCGCGCGGCCGCTCGATCTCCTCGCCCTGGGCGAGGAGCCGGCGCGCCATCTCGGCGCCGACGTACGCGCGGTGAAGCGGCGCGTCTATCTCGCGGCGTCGTTCCTGACGGCGGTGTCGGTGGCCGTCGCGGGAGTCATCGGCTTCGTTGGTTTGATCGTGCCGCACCTCGGCCGCGCGCTCGTCGGCGGCCGGCACCTGCGCCTTCTGCCCGCATCGTTCCTCGCGGGCGGGACGCTGCTCGTCCTGGCCGACACGCTGGCGCGGACGGTCGTCGCGCCGCGCGAGCTGCCGGTCGGGATCGTGACGGCGCTCGTCGGCGTCCCCCTCTTCGCGGTGCTGCTCAGGCGATGGACCGCGTACTGATTCTCGACGTGCGGGACGTCACGTTCCGCTATCCCGGCGTCCTGCGCGACACGCTGCGCAACGTGTCGCTCGGGGTGTCGAGCGGTGAGCTCGTCGCCCTGCTGGGGCCGAACGGCAGCGGCAAGACGACACTGGTCCGCGTTGCCCTGGGCCTGCAGCGGCCCCTGACGGGCTCGGCGCTGGTCCAGGGTCGAACGGCGGCCGAGTGGCCGCGTCGCGAGCTGGCCCGCGTCGTCGGCGTCGTGCCGCAGCGCGAGGACAACCTCTTCCCACAGCAGGTGCGCGAGACGGTGCGCCTGGGGCGATATCCGCGGCTCGGCGCGTTCGGGCGCGAGCGGGAGGAAGACCGGGTCGCGGTGGACCGGGCTCTCGAGCGCAGCGACGTCGCCGGCCTCGCCGACCGCTGGCTGTGGACGCTGTCGGGCGGGGAATACCAGCGCGTGCGCATCGCCCGCGCGCTGGCGCAGGAGCCGCAGCTCCTGGTGCTCGACGAGCCGACGGCGTCGCTCGACGTGCGCCACGAGATGGAGCTGTTCGAGCTGGTACGACGACTGGTGGACCAGCAGGGCCTCGCCGCCCTGCTCGTCACGCATGACGTCAACCTCGCCTCCCGCTTCGCCGACCGGCTGTTGCTGCTTTCTGACGGCAACTGCGTCGCAACCGGGTCCCCGGCGGAAGTCTTGCGTCGTGAACAAGCGGAG
>DATLVL010000244.1:0-3745 GCA_035577525.1 Gemmatimonadales bacterium
CCAACGGGAATCTGCGGCTGCGCGACGAGTTCGCCGCGGTGGACGCCCGGCGAAAATACAACATCGACGTGCGCCGCTTGTGGACGCGGGCCCCGTCGACGCTGACCCAGGTCTGCATCTGCGGAACCATCATGGCCGGGACGGCGAGCCCGCATGAGTGCTCGTTGTTCGGCAAGCAGTGCGTTCCCGACTCACCGGTCGGCGCCTGCATGGTGTCGAGCGAGGGCACGTGCAAGATCTGGTATCAGTACGGAGGGCACCCCGACCTATGACCGCCACCATTACGCCGACCGGGACTGACGCCATCATCTCCCTGCGCCACGGCGCCGGGGGACGGGCGATGCGCCGGCTCATCACCGAGACGCTGGCGGCGGGCTTTCCCCCACCCCCGGTGGAGGGCATCGGGCTCGCCGCCATGGACGACGGGGCGGCGCTGCGCATCGGCGATCGTTGGCTCGTCGTCACCACCGACTCGCACGTCGTGCATCCCGTCTTCTTCCCCGGCGGAGACATCGGCCGTCTCGCCGTGGCGGGGACGGTCAACGATCTCGCGATGATGGGAGCGACCACGCCACTGGGGCTCACCTGCGCGGTGATTCTCGAGGAAGGGTTTCGGAAGAGCGACCTCGAGCGCATCCAGCGTTCGATGCAGGAGACGTGTCGCGAAGCCGGCGTCACCATCGTGACGGGTGATACCAAGGTGATGGGTCGGGGGGAGCTCGACGGTATCGTGATCAACACCACCGGCGTGGCCCTGGCCGACGCGGTCATCCCGGACGCGGGGCTGCGGCCGGAAGACCGGATCATCCTCACCGGCTCGATCGGCGATCACGGCATGGCGCTGATGGTCAAACGCCATGGACTGGAAATCGACGCCGAGCTCCGCTCCGATGTGGCGCCGATCAACGGCCTGATCGCGGCGGCCCTGGCGGTTGCGCCGGGAGCGGTCACCGCGCTCAAGGACCCCACGCGGGGCGGCGTGTCGAGCGCCCTCCACGAAATGGCCGAGAAGAGCGGCGTCGGAATCGTGATTCACGAGCCGCGCGTACCCGTCTCGCGCACCGTGCGGGCGGCCGCGGAAATGCTCGGCCTCGATCCGTTCCAGATTGCCAATGAGGGCAAGGCGATCCTGGGCGTGCGGCCGGATACGGCCGAGCGCGTGCTGGCCGCCATCCGCGCGCACCCACTCGGCGAAGCCGCCGAGCTCGTGGGCGAGTGCATCGGCGACCACGCAGGCCGCGTGATCCTCGATACGGGGATCGGTCGGCGGCTGCTCGTGGAGTCGGAGGGCGAACTACTCCCCCGCATCTGCTGACTGGAGAACGCCATGGAACACATCCACATGTCGCGAGAGGACACGGTCGGAATCATCACGCTGACCCGGCGTGACCGCTTCAACGCCATGGACGTGTCCATGGCCCAGGATTTCCGCAAAGCGGGTCTGCAGTTCGCGCGCGACGATGGTGTGCGCTGCGTGGTGCTGCGCGGTGCGGACGGCGTCTTCTGCAGCGGGGCGGACCTCAAGTACGTCCGCGACCGCGGTGCGGCCCCCGACTTCGGCTACCTGCACCCCGAAGGCAGCGGTCCCGCACCGGGGTACGGCGAGAGCTTCAAGCAGATCCTCGAGTACATCCACAGCACGATTTCCGAGATCCGGCGCGCCCCGAAGCCGTTCATTGCGGCGGTGGACGGCGTGGCGGCCGCCGGCGGATTCGGCATCGCGATGGCGTGCGACCTGGTGGTGGCATCGGAGCGTTCGTCATTCGAATGGGCCTATCACAAGACCGGCCTCACCGGCGCCGAGAGCTCGACCTTCTTCCTGCCGCGGCTCGTCGGTCTGCGCAAGGCGATGGAGCTCGTGCTCCTGAACCCGCGTCTCTCGGCCCAGGAGGCGAAAGCCGCCGGCCTGATCACCGCCGTCTTTCCCAATGCGTCGTTCGAGGGCGAAGTCTTGGCGCTCGCCCGGCGCCTCGCCGCGGGTCCGACGCGCGCCTACGCCGTCGCCAAGATGCTGCTCAACGCGGCGGCCGGCGTCGACCGCCTCGACTATCACCTCGACGAGGAGCTGCAACAGCTGGCCCGCATTGCCGACAGCCCCGACTTTGCCGAGGGGCTGGCGTCATTTCTCGAGAAGCGGGCGCCCGTGTTCGAGGGCCGATAGCCTCGCCCGCGGCACGAACCGCAGCACCATCGTCAACACGCCGGCCACGATGAGCCCGAAATCCTCACCCACACCGAGCTGCAGGGCCGCCGCTGTGCCGATGACCGACCAGGCGATGGGAATGACGAGCAGTGACACCAGCGCCGGCCGCTGCAACCAGAGGAGGACACCAAACGTGAATATGGTCGTCGGGCAGGGGAGCCCGAACGTGGGGGTTGCGGGAAACTGCTGCCCCAGCAGCGACGCCAGCAGCGGATAGCCGACCAGGGCGTAACCGATCAGCAGCGCACCCCCGAAGCCTTGAGCCGTGGGCTGGAAATGGAAGTCGAGCCTGCCGCGCACCCCGCCCACGACTCCGAGCAGCGCTCCCTCGAGAACGAATCCCGCGGCGAATAGTCCGGCCGCGGGGTTGATCGCACGGAAGAACCCGAAGTGATAGACCAGACCCATCCACATCCAGAGCAACGCCAGCATCCAGCTCGCCAGGCGGCTCGACCACGGGCGCGGGCGCAGGGCAGCACCGACGATCAGGACTCCGAACCCGACGAGTAACAGCTGCGCCGGCCAGACCGCAGAGTTGTATGCGGCGAAGACCGCGAAGAACTCGGACTGGCTGAACGGCAGCTTCATGCGCGCGCCCGCTGCTCCGCCGCGCGACGCAGCGCCGGCAACAGCAGCCAACGGATCATGACGATCCCGATGCCGAAGAAACGCCAGTAGCGGCGGAACTTCTTCCGGGCCGCGTCGTCGGTCGCGAGCACCCGCGTTTCGTGCCGGAAGCGCGTGAGGCCGGGTCCGAGGGGCTCCGCCTCTAGGGTCCAGACGATCTTGACGCGATCGGGTTCGGCGAAGGCGATGAATCGGTCCGGCGGAATCGTCGTGAACGTGACATCCGCCTTCCATGGTTGGGTGGCCCCGCCCATGACCAGCTCTCTTCCAGGGCGCTGCGCGAGAACACCCCAGCCCAACGCCTTCGTCTCCGCCACGAGCCCTTTCGCAAACAGCTCGGCCGACGGCTTGACGCCGCCGAGCAGCGTTGCACGCAGCCAGAAGATGGCGCGGATCAGTGGGATGGAGCGCAGGTTGAAGTTCTGCGCGACATCGAAAACGAGGTCAGCCGGCGCGCGGATGACGATCTCGTGGCGCTCGGTGACGTCCGCGTGCGGCAGAAAGCGCTCGATGAGCCTGTCGTCCTCCAGCACCACATCCGGCGAAATCGGGGTGACGGCGGTCCTCATCGTTCGTGCCCTCCCGCCATGGCGAGTGATTCGCGCGGCGCCCCGGAAATTGAACCCATCCGGGTCAGGAACGCCCAGCTCAATGCGACGCCGGCCGCCGTCAACGCGAGAAAAAACGCCGTGTAGGCCAGCGGCGTTTCAATTCCCGCGCGAGCGCTGAACCAGATCATCACCGCGACCCAGAGCCCGATCGTGGAAGCCTTGACGAGCAGCATGCCGGCCAGCACGTAGCCCCAGGGGCGGTCCCGCAGCAGCAACACCGCCGCGATCACCATCGCCGGCAGCACCAGCCCGAGGTCGAAGACGTGCACGATGTTCGTCGGTGCCTCGAATTGCTGCACGCTCA
>DATLVL010000245.1:0-2365 GCA_035577525.1 Gemmatimonadales bacterium
TGGTTTGACCCTGCCGCGCAATGTTTCGCGCAGGGTCGACTGGCTGACGGCGTCCGAGAGGGCGACCAATGCACCCAGGGCCACGATATTCGTGACGATGACGTCGCCCAGCGATTGCGCCGTGTCGACGAGCGGCCGGACGATCGCGTCGCGGACGGGCACTTCCGCGGCCACCTGCCGGTCGACCATGCACCAGCCCCCCTGTGCCACGGTGGCCCCGTACTTCGAAAAAGCATCGCGCGACAGGCACAGCAGCACGTCCGGCTCGGTGACGCCGGGAAACGCGATTTCCTCACGCGACAGAATCACGTCCGACTTGCTCGCGCCGAGTCGCGCTTCCGGGCCGTAACTCTGCGTTTGCACGACGTGCAAGCCTTCCCGGCTCCCCGCGTCCGCGAGCACCAGCCCGGCCAGAATGAGCCCCTGCCCTCCACGCCCCGAGAGCCGCACCCGCAGCACGCCGCTCGAGGCAATCACGCGTCGTCCCCCCGGGCGGCGCGCTCCGCCATCGCCCGGTAGCGCTCGACGTACTCAGGTCTAGCCTCGTCCCGGAACACGCCGATCGGCAGGCCGCGCGCCACCTCGTCGCGGGTGAGCTCGACCAGCGGCACGGTGATGTCGCGCTCGTAATCGAGCATCTGCGAGGCGTCACCGAGGCGGTTCAGGCGGCCGTAGTAGGTGGGGCACTGGGTGAGGATCTCGACCACCGAAAAGCCGCGATGCCGGATCGCCGCCTCGATCTGTGCCGGCATCTCCCGCAGATCGAAGGTCGTGGTGCGCGCCACGTAGGTCGCCCCCGCGGCGAGAGCCAGGCTCACGATGTCGAACGGCGGCTCGATGTTGCCGAGCGTCGTGGTGGCGGAGCGGAACCCCTCGGGGGTCGTCGGTGCCGCCTGGCCCCCGGTCATGCCGTAGATGCCGTTGTTGTAGATGACGGCGGTGATGTCGATGTTGCGCCGGCAGGCGTGGAGGAAATGGTTGCCGCCGATCGCCAGCGCGTCGCCGTCCCCGAGCACCGCGATCACCGTCAGCGAAGGTTTGGCGAGCTTCACCCCGGTGGCATACGCGAGCGCCCGGCCATGCGTGGTATGCATGGCGTGCGTGTTCATGTAGAAGGGCGTGCGGCCGGCGCAGCCGATGCCGCCGACGAGCACGACCTGGTCGGGATCGAGCGACATGGCGTCCATCGCGGTGGCGACGGCGCGGCTGATGTTGCCGTGCCCGCACCCCGGGCACCACACGTTGGGCATCATCTCGACGCGCAGATACTTACGGAGGTCCTGACCGGTCTTAGACATGGATTGCCTCCCGCTCGGTCAGGGCACGGCGTGCCGCCTGCGCGATCTCTTCCGGTGAGAACAGCACCCCGTCCGCCCGGTTCAGGGCGACGACCCGTGCCTGCCCCGCCGCCGCGGCCCGCACCGGAAGCACCAGCTGTCCGAGATTGAGCTCGGGAACGAGCAGCACCTCGGTGTGCCCCGCCAGGCGAGCCACGAGACTCTCGGGAAAGGGCCAGAGTGTCTGCAGCTCGACGAGCCCCGTGTGCACGCCGTCCGTGCGCAGCAGCCGCACCGCCGCTTTCGCCGCGCGGGCCGTAATCCCGTAGGCGAGGATCACGAGCTCGGCGTCGTCGGTCTCTTCGGCCCGGTGCAGAAATACTTCGGGATCGGTCTCGACGTCCGTGATCGCCCGTCGCAGCATCCGCTCGGCGCCGGCGCCGTCCGAAGCCGCCGGCCGGCCCGATGCCTGGTGCGCGAGTCCGGTCACCACGATACGCGCCCCGGCACCGAATGGCAGGAACTCCGCGCCCGCGAACGGCTCGAATCCCTCGAGCGACGCCGGCGCCCGGCGATCTTCGACCGGCACGTCAGGCAGGACGACGTTCTCCCGCATGTGCGACAACGTCGCGTCGAGCAGCAGCACCACGGGGAGGCGGTGGCGCTCGCTCAGATTGAACGCCCGGACCGTCATCTCGTAGATGTCGCGCACCGACGACGCCGTGAGCACCAGCGCCGCGCGATCGCCGTGGGTGCCCCACCGCGCCTGCATCACGTCGCCTTGCGACGTCAATGTCGGCAACCCGGTGCTCGGGCCCGCGCGCTGTGAGTCCACGATCACGCAAGGCGTCCCCGTCATCGCGGCATAGCCCAGATTTTCCTGCATCAGCGAGAACCCGGGTCCCGAGGTGGCGGTCATCGCCTTCGCCCCCGCCCACGCGGCGCCGATGACGGCCGCGATCGCCGCGATTTCGTCTTCCATCTGAATGAACGTCCCGCCCAGCGCGGGCAGGCGCCGCGCCAGCGTCTCCATGATCTCGGAGGCGGGGGTGATGGGGTACCCGGCGTAGAACGTGCATCCGGCGTGC
>DATLVL010000246.1:0-2441 GCA_035577525.1 Gemmatimonadales bacterium
ATTTTGTGGGTCTGGTGGACGGATCCCGTCAATTCGGACGTCAGGGTAACGGTGCCGTTGTAGTAGTGCGCGCAGTTCCAGCCGGAGAGACTGTCCGCGCGGCAAGCCCACTGACCCGCCGCCTGTGCCTGCAGCGCCGGACACAACACCACCGCCAGCACACCGAGAGCTAATCCACGAGCAACGGGGAGCGACATGGGAGCGTCCGCATGAAGGAGGTCATGCAGGATATCGTGCTAATCCCCAAACCGCACGCGCCGCGTCTCTTGCTCCTGCCCCGTGGGGCGCGTCAGCGATTCGTAGAGCTCGGGCCGGCGCGCCCGCAGCCAGCGCCTGCCGGATGATGTCGGCAGCAGCGACGCGTCCAGATCCGCGACCACCATCTCGTCACCCAACGCCCGCGACTCCGCGATCAGCTCTCCATAGGGGTCGAGCACCATTGCATTGCCGGTGCGGATCTCGTCGTCGTCAGGGCCGATGCCGTTGCTGAACACCAGAAACATGCCGTTGTCGTGCGCCCGGCTGGGGAGCCAGCGCATCAGCCACGCCCGTCCCTTGGGTCCGCACAGCTCGGCCGCGCACGCCGCGGGGTCCTCTTGGCGGCGCGCCCACACGGCGGGGTCGATCGGCTTCATGCCGCGCGGGCTGAGCGAATTACATCCGCCCGTCTGGTGCGGCGCGAGCAGGACCTCCGCACCCAGGAGCGCGGTGGCGCGGGCATTTTCGACGATGTTGTTGTCGTAGCAGATCAGCACGCCCACGCGGCACCCATGCGGCGTGTCGAAGACGGTGTAGCGCTCCCCCGCGCGGATGTCCGGATGCTCGAACACGTGCAGCTTGCGGTGCACAGCCCAGGTTCCATCCGGCATGGCAACGACATACGCATTGTAGACGCCGCCGTCGCTGGCACGCTCGAGCAGTCCTGCGCCGACCGTCATGCCGTGCTCCCGCGAGAGCCGCAGGAGATCCTGCGTGCACGACCCGTCCGGGACCGGCTCGGCCAGTGCTTCGAAGGTCGCGCGCGACAGCTTACGCACGTGCCAGTAGCCCGTGAGGCACATCTCGGGGAAGGCGATGAGCTGCACCTGCGACCGGGCGGCCTCCGCCGTGAAGTGTCGCACGCGGCCGAGGTTGTAGGCCTTATCCCCTGCGGCGTGCTGAAACTGGATCGCCGCCACCCGGATGTCGCGCATGGGCCAATTCTACCTCTAGCGCAAGGTTCGTGTGCGGCATTCATTTTCCGCGGATGACATCCGACAGCCTCGGGATGCACGAGCCGATCTCGCGCCGCGACTTCCTGAACGGCACGCTGCTCGCGGGCGCGGGCCTCATGCTGGGGGGCCACGTGCAGGTGCCGCTGACGATCTCACCGGCTGACGCCTGGGACGGCTTCGGGGGCGTGGGCGACTACGCGCGCGCCCACGGCAACATGTACGACGTGATGACCACGGCGCACCGGATGCGCGATGGGGCGTTCGAGCGCGCAATCGTGACCGCCACCGACACGGGCGAGATTTACGACCTGGTCGCGGTGGGCGGTGGGATCAGTGGTCTCGCCGCGGCGGTCTTTTTCCAGCAGAAACGGGGCGGCCGCTGCCTCGTGCTCGACAATCACGCCATCTTCGGCGGCGAGGCAAAGCGCAACGAGTTCCGCGTCGACGGCCAGACGGTGATCGCCCACCAGGGCTCGGCGATCTTTCTCGTCCCACAGAAGGGCGGCTACACCGACTCCTTCTACAAGCTGATCGGTATGGACCGGTCGGCTTTCGAGTATCAGAGCTGGCGCGGGCAACAGGCCGAGATGCCGCTCAGCCACAGCCCGTACGACGAACCGAAGAATTACGGCTTCTATTTCGGGTCGCAGTTCGCGGCTCGTCCCGGATTGTGGGTGATCGACCCGTGGGGCAAGCAGCTCGACGGAGCACCGCTCTCCGACGCCGTGAAAGCGGAATGGCTGCGCTCCCGCAGCGTCGATACGCCGGGGCCGCGTCCGACGACGGAAGGCGACGCCATCTCGCGTCAGCTCGACGCGATCACCCTGGAAGAGCACCTGATGGCGCGGCACCAGATCAGCCGCGAAACGGTGCGGACGTTCCTGTCGCCCGTCGAGGGAGGCGGCTACGGCCTCGGGCCCGACGCGCTATCGGCGTACTGCGACTACGCGATCGAGACGCAGTTCCCGGGCGACGGCGACGAGGCGCTGGGCGATCAGATGTTCCCCGACGGCAACACCGGCTTCGCCCGCCTGATGGTGAAGACGCTGATCCCGGACGCGTTCGCCGGGCCGCGCAGTGTCGACGCGGTGTGGCAGAATCGCGTCCGGTTCGCCGCGCTGGACCGGGCGGGGCAGGCCACCCGCATTCGCCTCAACGCCACCGTCGTCCGGGTCGTGCATGCGGGCGATCCGGCGCACGCACCGCACGTGGTGATCACCTACGTGA
>DATLVL010000247.1:0-4036 GCA_035577525.1 Gemmatimonadales bacterium
AACAGGGGACGTAACCGGTCGATCGTCTCGGGCGACAAGTCCACGAGCTCCATCCCCTGCGGCTCGAGCGCGTCGGCGGCGAGGATGCCGGGCCCGCCCGAGTTCGTGAGGACTGCGGTGCGGCGGGAGCGCGGCAACGGGGGCCCGGTGAACGCCATCGCCATGTCGAACAGCTCTTCCATCGAGACGGCTCGCAAGACTCCGGCCTGAGTCAGCAACGCGTCGACCGCCGCATCACTCGCCGCCAGCGACCCCGTGTGCGAGGCAGCGGCACGAGCTCCGACACGCGAGCGCCCTGATTTCATGGCGATGATCGGCTTCTGCTTCGCGATCCGGGAGGCGATCTCGAGGAAGCGCCGCGGATTGCCGAAATTCTCGACGTACATGAGGATCACGCCGACCGTGTCGTCGTGCTCCCATTGCAGCAGCAGGTCGTTGCCGCTGACGTCGGGCTTGTTGCCGACCGAGACGAACTGTGAGATGCCGATGCCGTATTCGGTGGCGTAGTCGAGAACACTCAGTCCCAGGGCGCCCGATTGCGACACGAACGCGGCGTGGCCGAACGGCGGCATCGATGGGGCGAATGTCGCATTGAGTGAAATTCCGGCGGCGCCGTTCAGCACCCCCATGCAGTTGGGACCCACCATGCGCATGCCGTGGCGTCGCACGATCTCGACGAGCTGTCGCTCGGCGGCGGCCCCGGCCTCGCCGACTTCCTTGAAGCCGGCGGAGATGACGACGAGCCCGCGCACTCCCTTCGTGCCGCACGACTCGGCGACGGCGAGCACGTGCTCCTTGGGGACGACAATGACTGCCAGATCCACGGCATCGGGGATGTCGCCGACCGACGGGTACGCCTTGATGGAATGAATCGAAGACGCGTTCGGGTTCACCGGATACACGGCGCCGGTGAATCCGTACTTCACGATGTTGGCGAGGATCTCGTGCCCGATCGTGTCGGGGCGCCGGGAGGCGCCGATGACGGCGACGGACCTGGGCTTCAGAATAGGATCGAGGGTCACGGCCTTCTAGATTACCGAATATGCGTCTCCTCCGCCTGTTCTTCCGTGGCCTGCAATGGCTCTCGCCCCGAGCGGCGGCTCGGATTGCGGAGCGCTTGTTCTTTACGCCCCGCCACTCCCGGCTGACGCCCGCGATGCACGTCGTTCTGGATCAGGGAAAGCCATTCCAGGTCGAGGTCGAAGGCCAGCGTATTGTCGGGTGGTCCTGGGGTGAAGGGCCCGCGGTCTACCTCGTCCACGGCTGGGGATCGCGTGGCGGCCGGCTCTCGGCGTTTGTCCAGCCGCTCGTCGAGGCCGGCTACCGGGCCATCGCGTTCGACGCCATCGGGCACGGCGCCTCCGGCGGCCGGATGAGCTCGATGCCACAGATGGCTCGCACGCTGCGCGCTGTCGTCGAGGCGCAGGGTCCCGTGCACGGCGTCGTGGCGCACTCACTCGGCGCTTCGGTGGCGACGCTGACGATGGAGGGGGGACTCGCCGTAGGGCGCGCGGTGTTCGTCGCGCCATCCGCCGATCCCGTGGGCTACACGCTGCTCTGGGCGCGGCAGCTCGGTCTCCGTCCCGCTGTGATCGACCGCCTCCGCACCAACAGCCAGCAGCGCATCGGGTTCTCCTGGTCGGAGCTCGATATCGTGGCGCTGGCGCGCCGCCGCACGACTCCGCTCCTCGTGATCCACGACGACACCGATGACGTGATCCCCTGGGCGGACGGGAACGCGATCGCCGGCGCGTGGCCCGGCTGCCGGCTGGTGACGACGCACGGCCTGGGGCACTCGGAGATCGTCCGCGCTCCGGACATCGTGGCGCAGGGTGTGGCGTTTCTCGCCAATCAGGCCGACAGCGCTGCGGCGTCAGCGCGTACGCCCTCGGCGACGCGGTCGGCCAGCGCCATGATCGTCAGGTAGGGATTGATCTCGAGCGCGTCGGGGAAGAGCGACGCGTCCGCCACTCGCAACCACGGCAGGCCGTGGACGCGTCCCCAGCTGTCGGTCACCGAGTCCGTCGCCGAGCGTCCCATGCGGCAGCCGCCCATCAGGTGCGCCGAGGCGATCGACTGCTTTCCCGGCTTCCAGTGCCGCGCGTCGATCAGCTCGTCGATGCGAGATGCATCCCTCGCTGCAATGAGCGGCGGATTCGCGAACGGGGCGTGCACGTGCGTGGCCCCGGCTGCGAAGCAGATCCGCGCTGCCGCGCGATTGCCCCGCACCAGCTCACGGACGACCTCCGGTGAAAAGCGGTAATGCACCACGGGACCACCGTCCCGGTCGACACCAATGCGATTGCGATCATCCGCGCGATCGGTCGAGAGCACGAGAATCTGCTGGTGCCGCGGGTAGGCCCGCATGACTTCGCTGTGCAACGGACCGAATCCCGCCAGCGCCTTGGCGGTCGTGAACGGGAAGTACATGCACGTCTCCAGCACGAAGCCTTCCTCGGCTCCGCGGTCCACGAAGAAGCTCTTGGGATGTCCGACGTCGTTCGTGATCGGCTGCGGGTGCACCGCTACGAGGATCAGCGCCGGGTGACAGGTGAACCCGCGCCCGAGGGAGCGGGGCAGCGGCAATGACGACCGCAGCAGCAGGGGATTGGTCCCCAACGTGCCGGCCGCGCAGATGACGACACTTGCGGCGACACGGTAGTCGCCCGGGGCCCACTCCGACGGCCGGCCAATTGCCCCGTCGGTCGTCCGGGACACGCGTACGGTGAGGGACCGATCCGGATCGATGCGCAGCACTTCCGCGCGGGTCACCACCTCAACGCCACCGCGCTCGGCGGCGGGCAGCTGCACCCGGTTCGTGCCCTGCTTCGCCTGGTTGGGGCATCCCAGATTACAGAGCGACGAGCCCTGGCATCCCTTGACGTTGACCGGGAACTGCTCGACCGCATAGCCTGCCTTGCGCGCGCCCAGCTCGAAAAGCCGGTTGTTGTCGTTCAGCTCTTCGGCTGGCAGCAGGTGCACGTTGTTTTCGCCGAGGTAGCGGCGGGAGCGGGTGACGAGATCGGCGTGCGCGAGACCGGGAACTCCCCAGGCGCGGATCACGCGCTCGGGAGCGGTGAGGGAGGTGCCGGTATAGACGACGGTCGAGCCGCCGTAACAGCGGGCGAACGCGAGCGTCATCGTGCCATCGTCGCTGAGAAAGCCGCCGCTGTCGGCGTAGAGCAGAGGGGCCATCTCGAGCTCGCGTCCTGTGAACTCGGAGTCCGTGAAACGCGGGCCCCGCTCGAGCACCACCACCCGCCTCCCGGCCTGAACGAGCGGGATGAGCGCTTGCGCGACCGTGCCGCCGCCGGCACCCGATCCGATAATCGCGACGTCGTAGCGCAGCGACGTGGTCATGCCCGGGCCTTCCAGCCGCGTGCATCCGCCCGATAGCCGATCGCGCGGCCGCCGGCTGCGCGGCCGTAGTATCCCATCAAGAGCAGCGTGCGCAGTCCCCAGATGCCGCGGCGCACGAGCAGGACGGGCGCGTTCTGCAGCTGCTCGAGAAACCGTTCTTGTTGGGCTGGCTCGAGCGCGGTGAAGCGCCGGCCGTAGCGCAGCACCGCGAGCCATTGGATCGCGCGCACCAGCAGAATGAATTGGCGTTGCAAGGCGCGCGGGCGCGGGGTGAGCGCGCCGCGCACGATCGCTTCGAGCGCGACCCACTGCGGTTCGTCGAGCTGCGCGGCTTCAGGAACGACGGTGATGCCGATGGCACGAAGCACCGGCCGGATGGACGACAACACGTCCCAAAACCTATCACGCCGGGTATCTTTTGGTCACCAACGATGTCGACTCAGGATCAATTCGGCGGGCTCGAGGCCGCGCGCGGGCAGTTCGAAGGCACGGAGCGTGAGGCTCGAGCGCTCGCGGGATCGTTGAGCGAGGCGGAATTCAACTGGCAGCCGGCCCCCGGCCGCTGGTCGATCGGCCAGTGCCTGCAGCACCTCGCGACCGGAACGGACGAGGTTCTGCCGGCCATCGACCGTGCGATCGCGACCGCCCGAGAAAATCAATGGATGGCTCAGGGACC
>DATLVL010000248.1:0-3916 GCA_035577525.1 Gemmatimonadales bacterium
CGACCAGCAGTGCAACCGGCTTCCTCGTCGCGAGATGCGAGATCCGCTCCCGCCACCTCCTCACGGGCGGCGGTCCTTGGCGCAGCCCGGGCCAGAAGAGCGCCGGCCCCAGGAGGCGCAGCATCGCGGGCACGAGCAGCACCGAGACCAGGAGCCCCGTCGCCACGGTGATCGCCATCCCTGGCCCGAAGGAGCGGAAGAAGCCGAGCGTCCCGAGCATCAGCGACGCCACTCCGAAGGCCACCACGGCGCCCGCCGTGAACACGATCGGCGTGTTGAGGACGGTGGACCGGCGCACGGCCTCCCGCGTCGGCACTCCGTCCCGCAGCGCCTCGCGGGCGCTCGTGAAGTAGAAGACTGAGTAATCGGTGACGATCCCGAGCATCAGCGCGACCGCGACTCCCTGCAGCTCGTCGGGCATGGTCAAGCCGGAGCGCGCCTCGAGCCAACCGAGGATGCGCTGCGAGATGACGAAGGCGAGACCGGCGCAGAGCACGGTCAGGATCGGCGCGAGCACCGCCCGCAGCGCGATCCCGACGATCAGCACGATCAGCAGGACCGTCGCTCCCTCCGCCCAGTGGAGCCGGCTCGAGAGGAGGTCGAACTGCTCGACCCGGGCGGGCTCGGCACCGGTCGCCCCCACCGTGTGGAGCCGCGGACCGAGGTAGTGCGCGTAGCGCTGGGTGTCGGCGTAGGCGAGCCCGCTTGCCGTCGAGTGCGGGAAGTAGAGGAATGTCACGATCGTCGTCCCGTGCTCGCGCGACGAGGGGACGACTCCCAGCGTGTTCAGGATCGGCACCGCGACGATGCCCCGCAGCGACGGAACCCTGGTCTTGTCCACCGCGAGCGCCTTGGCCAGCGTCGCGCGCTGCACAGCCGCCGAGAGGCCGTTCGGATCGCGCTGGACAACCGCATACGGCGTCGCGACAGGAGCCCCGAAGAGCTTCGCCGACTTCGCCTCCACCGCGAGGGCCGCCGGGTGACTCGGCAGTAGCGCGTCGCTCGACATCGTCGGCGCCGAGGCGATCGAGGGCAGATAGCGGTACGCGCCGTACGTCGCCGCGGCGACGACCAGGACGAGCATCGGCGCGAGCCAGACGACGACGGAGGCGTAGCCGCGCGCAAGGCGTCCGGCGGGCGGCGGCCGGTGCTGTTGCGCCTCGCCGCTCGGTCGCCGCCCCAGCGGGCGACGCGGTTTCTGCTCGATCAACGGGCCACCGGTTCCCGTGGCCGCCGCAGCGCCTCGACGCGCCGCGCCGGACGATCGAGGCCGAGGCGCCGCAGCTCGGCCGCGGCGAGCTCGGAGCTCGCCGGGAAGCCTTCAGTCCCGTCGTAGCCAAGGTCTCGGAGCTCCTCGAACGACAGATGCGAGAGCGCCCGCTGCGCGAGGAAGGCCTCGAGCCCGGGCTCACCGTCCCAGCGCGCGACCGCGAGCCGAATCGCCCTCCGATCCCTGCGCCAGCCGATGCGAAGCGGCACGTAGAGCGCGAGCAGCGGCACGGTCGGGATCAGAGCGATCGCAATGCCGAGCAGAACCGCAAGGTGGTCGACGGTCGTCGCCGTCGAGGCGCCGCCGGCACGTGCGCTCGCGCCGGCGGCCGTTGCCTGCGCCGCGAGCTCCGAGATCCGGCCGCCGACGAAAGGAAGGTGGCCGACCGCCGCGAGCGCGTGGCCGGTCGACTCCGTCGCCGCTCCCGCTGTGACGACCGTGTGGCTGAGTGTCCGCAGCGCCGCCACCTCGTACGCGGTGAACGCGGCGATCCCGATCCAGAACGCAGCCCAGATCGCAAGCGCCACATCGAGCCGGCGCATCGCGCGGGCGGAGAGGAACGCGGGGACGGGCGGCATGGCCCGCTGATGCCCGCGCGTCCGATTCGCAACCGGTGGGAGCCGGCCGGCTAGCTACCGATGGTGTACGAGTACTGCAACACCTTCAGGACGTCGGAGCTCCAGTCGCCGATGCCCGAGACCTGCGCGAGCGAGTTGTAGTTGAAGGTCTCCACAGGAACCTGGCCGGTAACGGTCGTGCCGGCAGCTCCGTGGGGGACCGTGAAGGTCAGGTTCATCGTGCCGCTCTGACCGGGGCCCAGGAAGAGCGGTTTCAGCTGCTGGCTCGCATTGTTCACGATGTCGTCCCAGACGTTTCCGGTGTCGGGCACGGCGTTGTCGTCGAAGCCGAGCGTGGTCACCGTGGCGCTCGTGGAGTAGTCCTCCGGCGCCTCCGGGGCTGCGAACGGCCCGACCTCTGCCGGACCCGGCGCCCACGCCGACGCGAACGGGTTGATCACGGTGACGCTCGTCGTCCCGCCCGAGCTGGCCGGGGAGGCGATGTCCGGTGAGCCCCAGTACGGGCTGAGATCGAACACGATCGGCGTCGGACCGGTTGTGCTCACGTTCATCTTCAGCTGGCTGCTGAACGGTGGCACGACGTACTGCGGGATGCTGTCGGCGAAGGTGATCGGCAGCGTGCCCGACGTGTCCTCGGTCGACACTCCGGCATACGGCGTCTGCGCCGTCGTCCGCGGGTCGAGCTGGTAGGTCTCGGGCTCGACCCCGGTGTTCTTGACCGTGACGTGTGCGGTCACGGTGCTGCCGGGCGCCAGGGTGCCGCTCGGCATCCCGGTCGCGGTGACCTTGGAGGTGTTGAAGCTCACCGTGCCGTCGAGCGCGGCGTGGGTCAGCCCCGAGTACACGTCCAGTCCCGGCAGGAAGAACAGGCCGTTGGCGACGTTCACCCGCCAGGTGCCCGGAGTCGGGTTGGCCCAGACGAGCTGCACCGCGTTCGTGTTGTCGATCTGCCCCAAGAAGTTGACCTGGTTGAAGCCGATCTGGCTGTCCACGGCCTTCCCGTTCGGGTCGACGAGCTGGCCCATCAGCAGATAGCCGGCATGCGAGGCCTTCAGGTTCACGTCGAGGTCGTTGACGCCCTTCGGCACCGAGAACGCGTAGCTGAGCTCCTGCGCGAAGGCGCCCGGGCGCCCGTTCCCGCCGATGAGCGTGCCGGTGAACTTTCCCGCCTTCTTGGTGGTGACCTGCACCTTCGCCTCCGAGACGACGGGGATGGTGCCGAGCTTCGGGTCGCGGTTGCTGTGGAAGACGACCGCGCCCGTCCAGAGCCCGGGCTTGGCCGGCGCGGGCACCCTGACGGTGAACGACACCGACTTGCCCGGCTTGAGGACCTTCGACGTCGGCTTGACCGCACCCTTCACGTTGTGGAGGGTCTGGGCCGTCTCCTGGTAGCTGACCGCTCCCTCGTAATTGGAGGTGGCCCGGCCGAAGACGAGCAATGTCCACGTCCCTGCGGCGGGCTGGTGGATCTGCTCGTCGGCGAAGCCGGAACCGTCGCCCTGCGGGTCGCTGTACTGCGCGTACCGGCCTTTCGGGTCGATCAGGATCTCGCGGGCCGTGGGCTCGCCGGCGGTGCAGCTGGGGCAGTCCTGGAGCGGGTTCCAGCCGATCCGCGAGTCGAGCAGGTCAACGCCCTTCGGCACCTTGAACGTCTTGCAGCCCAGCTCGGGAATCGTCTCCCCGGTGAAGTACTTGGCGGTGGTGTGACCGGCGCAGGATCCCTGCGTCCCCTTCCCCGACATGAACAGGTTCAGCTTGCCGCCGGCGAGATTGCGAGCCTTGCCGAGGGTGCGCAGCACCGGGGTGATCTTCGCCTTGCTGCCGCCGGTGTTCGTGACCTTCACCGTATGGCGGAAGGACGCTCCGGGCTTTCCGAGGTCCGCGAGGCTGTCGGGCGAATGCAGCAGGCCGCCGCCTTTCGCGTGCTTGCCGTAGGCCTTCGCCAGCTGGACGGCCCGCAGCGCGTTGAGCAGGCCGGATCCCTGGTTCTCGGCCGTGATGCCGAGATCGGTCGCGCTGCTGAAGATGATTCGGCGGACCACTGCGGGTGTCGGCGCCGTCCCGCCGT
>DATLVL010000249.1:0-4186 GCA_035577525.1 Gemmatimonadales bacterium
TCGATCACCATCGAGTCCGCCAGCACCACCCGCGAGATCGTGCAGTCGCAGGCGAGGCGCTCGGCGGTGCGGGTGGAGATGGGGAGCGAGAGCTCGAGCTCGGCCGGCGGCACCCCGAGCTCGCCCTTGAGGCCTTCCAGGGTCATGGTCAGGTTGAGGTGGGGCTTGACCGCGTGGCGGCGAGGCAGGGTGCCCTGCTCCATGGCGTGCAGAGCCAGCTCACCCACGGCATCCGCCCTGCGCTGCCGGGCGCTTCGCTCGTCTTCTGAGCCTTTGGGCTTGGCCAGCACATCCACCGCCGTCTTGAAGGCGGCCCCACTGACCGCATCCAACTGTCCGTCGACCGCATACATGCCGTCAGAGAGCACGTGGATGTGGAAGTAGCGCCGGGTGAAGTCGGCTTCTGCTTCCTTGAAGAAGCCATCGGGGTTGGCGACATGCCAGGCCACGCGGCAGAGCTTGCGCAGCTCGAAGACGGAGAACTCGCGCGCATAGCCGAGCATCTCCTCCTGGTCGAAGCCCTCGCGATGATCCCCCAGCCGCTCGTGCAGGTGGCAGAGGGCGGAGGCTGATTGATAGGAGATCTCCCCTGAGCCCAGAGCCTCCGCCACCCTGGGCAGCGACTCCAGCTGCTCGCCCACGCAGACCCGGTCGGCCGCCGAGCTGATCGTCATGCCGCAGGTGCGGGCGATCCAGGAGGCGGCGGAGATGCTGCCGGCGACCAGGTGCTCGCCGGCAAGCCTGGAGCGCTGAGCGCGGAGCGAAAAGAGACCCTCGAGCGAATCGATGACAACTCGAAGCTCTTTGAGGTCCACAGGCTCGTCGGAAGCCTGAAGCTCGCGCACCTCCGCCTGGAGCCTAGAGAGGGCTGAGTCCCCGTCCCTGAACATGAGAAAAGCCTACCAAACTAATGTTCGCCTATCAACACCCAATTTACATAACAACCGCCCCACCCAAACGTCCAAATCAGCCTCCCAAGCCCTCCCCACACGCCTTCTTCCCAGTCCTCAAACAGACAGGTCACCAACACCGCACGTGCATGAGCACCACTAACCCAATGTCCCGGAGCACCACCCAACGCCGACCCGGCTTCTAATCTGATCCGATGAGCGTCACGCTCGACCGCCACAGCTTCCCCTTCACGGCGATCGTCGGCCAGGAGTCCATGAAGCTGGCCCTGATCCTCAACGCCGTCGTGCCCACCATCGGCGGCGTCCTGATCCGCGGGGAAAAGGGGACCGGCAAGTCGACCGCCGTCCGCGGCCTGGCCCGCCTCCTCCCCGAGCACGAGGTGGTCGAAGGCTGCCATTTCGGCTGCGACCCCGCGGACATCGAGGCGCTCTGCTCCGACTGCCGCATCCGGCTCAAGTCCGCCGGCGTGCTGCCCTCCCACAAGCGCCGCATGCGCGTGGTCGAGCTGCCGATCAACTCGTCCGAGGACCGCGTGGTCGGGACCATCGACATCGAGGCCGCGCTGCGCAGCGGCGCGAAGCGCTTCGAGCCCGGCGTCCTCGCCGACGCCAACCGCAACATCCTCTATGTCGACGAGGTCAACCTGCTGGACGACCACATCGTCGACGTGCTCCTGGACGCCGCGGCGATGGGCGTCAACGTCGTCGAGCGCGAGGGCGTCTCGTTCGCCCACCCGTCGCGCTTCATCCTCGTCGGGACGATGAACCCCGAGGAAGGCGAGCTGCGCCCGCAGCTGCTCGACCGTTTCGGCCTGTGCGTCGACGTCGAAGGCATTCGCGACCCCGACGAGCGCGTGCTGATCGCCGAGCGCGACGCGGCATTCAAACGCGGCGACCACGAGTTCACCAATGAGTTTGCCGCGGCCGACAACAACCTGGCGAGGGCGCTGGCGGAAGCGATCGCCGCCGTGAAGAACGTCCACGTCACGCGCGGCCACGCGCGGCTCATCTCCTCGATCTGCGTCGAGGCGGCGGTGCTCGGACACCGGGCGGACGTCGTCATCGACCACGCCTCGCGCGCGCTCGCCGCTTACCGCCGCCACGCAACCCCAAGTCGCGACGACATCTATGACGCCGCGGCCCTCGCGCTCGCGCACCGCGCCCGCCAGCCACTGCGCAAAGACCAGGACGAGACCAGCTCGCCAGACCACGGCGAGGAGCAGGAGGGTTCCAAGCCGTCCGAGTCCGAGCCGGGCGACCCCCAGGCGTCCGAGAGCGACACCGCGGCCGAATCGACCGCCGACGCGAGCGCCAGCGCGTCCGACAGCGGTGAGCAGAGCGCCGGCAGCGACCAGGGGATGACCACCGGCGGCTCGAGCGGGCACGAATCGTCGCCCGACGCGCTCGAGACGTTCAACCTGAAGCGGATCGACCTGCCGCGGCAGCGCCGCGTGCGCAAGCAGGGCGGCAAGCGCTCGGCGAGCCAGACCGCCGATCGGAGAGGGCGCTATGTGCGAGCCGAGCCCAAGGCCAAGGTCAACGACCTCGCCATCGACGCCACGGTGCGCGCCGCCGCGCCCATGCAGAAGGACCGCGGCCGCCTCGCCGGCGAGCGGCTGAAGCTCGAGCGTGAGGACCTCCGCCAGAAAGTCCGCGAGCGGAAGATCGGAAACCTGATCGTGTTCGTCGTCGACGCCTCGGCCTCGATGGACGCGGAGCAGCGCATGGCCGCGACGAAAGGCGCCATCCTTTCGCTGCTCCAGGACGCCTACGTCCGCCGCGATCGCGTCGCGGTGGTCATCTTCAAGAACCGCACGGCCGAGGTGGTGCTGCGACCCACGTCCAGCGTTTCGCTTGCACGGCGGCGGCTGGAAAAGCTTTCCGTCGGCGGGACGACGCCACTGACGCATGGCTTGATGGCCGGTTACAAGGTCGTCAAGACGGAGCTTCTGCGAGACCCGACCGTCCGCCCGCTCCTGGTGCTCATCAGCGACGGCCGCGGAAACATCTCGATGTTCAAAGAAGAGCCGCTCGTCGAAGCCCAGAAGGTGGCCGCGTTGATCGATTCGGAACACATCGACGCGCTGGTGATCGACTCGGCGCGCGACTACAGCCACCTCCCGTCGGTGCAGCACCTCGCGAGGGTCGCGCCGATGTACCAGACCTACGCGATCAACGCCTGCGCCGACCTGGCCGAGCGCATGGGGGCGCGCTACTACGGCCTGTACGACCTGTCGCGAGACGAGATCGCATCGGCGGTCGAGAGAGAGCTCGGCCGGAGCCGTTAGCTGAGCGCCCAGTACACCGTGACGTCGAAGCGGCCCGTCTGCGGGTCGGGGTCTCCGTAGATCTCCCACGAGACGCCGGTCAGTTTGCGCCCGTGCGCCGAGCACCACGCCCGAACCGCGTCGTGGGCCGCCCCGATGTCGGCCACCGTTGCCGCCCGCGTTGTCGCTGTCTCCACACCGGGCAGGGCCGACGGAACCACGCGGCCGGCCGGGTCGAAAGACCTGGTCACCTGGACACCAACCTCGACGGCGACTTCGACTTTGGGCCCGCCACTTGGTACAGCATCACGTTGTGCCCGTTCGCGTACACACCAGGATTTGCGCGTACGAACGCCCAGACCTCATCGAGCAGTGGGCGCCACAGCGTCGTGAACTCGCGCCATGTCGTGTTTGCCCTGATCACCGCGGTCGGACACGCGACCGTCCGTTCGAGCCGAACGTCGTACCTCATCACTCTCTTTCTCGGGCTTGAAGCGGTTGGCCCGGTAACATCAACCTACATGGCAATCGACCGCTATTCATATCCTTTCACCGCGATCGTCGGCCAGGAGCAGATGAAGCTGGCCCTGGTCCTCAACGCGATCAACCCTTCCATCGGCGGGGTTCTGATCCGCGGGGAGAAGGGGACTGGCAAGTCCACCGCAGTGAGAGCCCTGGCGAAGCTGCTGCCCGACCAGCAGGTGGTCGAAGGCTGCCACTTCGGCTGCCACCCCGACGATCACGAGGACTGGTGTCTCGACTGTCGCGAGCGGGCGCGCGCCGGCGCTCTCCCGGTGACCACTCGCCGCATGCGGGTGGTGGAGCTTCCGATCAACGCCTCGGAAGACCGCGTGGTCGGCACGATCGACCTCGAGGCGGCGCTGAAAGAAGGTTCGCGGAGATTCGAGCCCGGCGTGCTCGCCGAGGCCAACCGCAACATCCTCTATGTCGACGAGGTCAACCTGCTGGACGATCACATCGTCGACGTGCTGCTCGACGCCGCGGCGA
>DATLVL010000250.1:0-2225 GCA_035577525.1 Gemmatimonadales bacterium
CTCGACCGCCTCGACCCGCATCGCCCAGGCGCTGCTCAGGCCGAGGCGCAGGCCGAACAGTCCGCTCACGCCGTCGTCGGAGTAGTTGGCGGTCTTGCCGTAAACGTTGTGGACGTATCCAGCGCCCATCATGATGCCGAGATTGCCGACGACCGGACGCCCGTACACCAGCTGGGCGCGCAACGGAATCAGCGTACCATCGGGGATGAAAGGACCGGTGGTTGGCAGATAGCCGCCGGTGCCTTCGATGGCGAGTCCGGGAGCGAGAAAGACGCCGAGGTACCCGCCGCCACCGAAGGCGTTGTCGAGCGCCAGGGATTTATCGAACCGGGTGAAGCGTCCGAACCCGCCGAACTCGATCGTCCCGGCGTCCTGGGCCGGGAGAGCGGCGGCGAATCCGGTGAACAAGGCGACAACCGCCACAGTGCGGAAGTGCATGGCGGCCTCCTTTCCGAGGTCGGATTGATTTCCTTGCTCGGTACCCCGGAGTGCGACAGACGTATCGCGGGGGCAACAACTTGGACACAACACCCGGATGCGCGTGACGGACGTCACGCGGTGTGTGGCCGTAACGTCAGCTGATGCGGTGCAGCTCCACCCGACGGTTCCGGGCGCGGCCTGCCGGGGTCACGTTGGAGTCCAGTGGATTGGCGGAGCCGAACCCGCGCGCGGTCAGCTGAGCGGGTCCCACGCCCTGGCGGATCAGGTACGCGCGCACGGCGTCGGCGCGGCCCTGGGACAGGCGGCGGTTGGCGGCCAGAGCGCCCTGGTCGTCGGTGTAGCCCGCGATTTCCACCCGGATCTCCGGGTGCGACCGGAGACTCGCCGCGACCTGATTGAGCGTCCCGAACGAGGCCGCAGTCAGCACCGCACTCCCCGTCTGGAAGGTGACCCCCTGCAGGATCAGCGTGCGCGATCCGGCGGTGAAGAGCAGGGGACACCCGAGCGCATCGACGCGCGCGCCGGCCGGCGTCCGCGGACAGCGATCACTCGCATCGGGGATGCCGTCACCGTCGGCGTCCCTTGCGACCGAGCAACCGCTCGAGTCCACCGCGTCACCGGCCGGGGTGTTGGGGCATTTGTCCAGGGCATCGGCGACGCCGTCCCCGTCGGTGTCGATGGCACAGCCGTTCGCATCGACTTTGACGCCGGCGCGGGTGCCCGGGCACTGGTCGTTGGCGTCGACCACGCCGTCGCCGTCGGAATCCTTGGGCAGGGAGCAGCCGTTCGCGTCCACCTGGTCGCCGAGCGGCGTGCCGAGGCACTTGTCGAGCGAATCAGGGACGCCGTCGGAATCCGAGTCCCGGGCAGGCGCCGCGGGTGGCGCGACGCGCACGCCGGTGGGCGGCGGCTGCGTGGGAGCGGGGACGGCCGTGGGGAAGCGCGGCGTCGATCCCGTTGCGCGCCTGCCGATCAGCACGTCGAAGCCCGCCTGCAGCGCGAAATTCCAGTTGTCTCCGACGCCCGGTCCTTCGTTCAGCGGCGAGGGGAAATAGTCGCCCACAAGAGCGACGCGAACGGCCAGGTGCGGGGTGAGATCGAATCGAGCGCCGAACAGTCCCGTGACGCCGTCTTCCCACTGGCTCGAGCCGTCGCGTACGGCGTTGTGGACGTAGCCGGCGCCGAACAACACCGTCGTGGTCGGTGCGGCGGGGGCGCCGAATAGGAGCCGGAGCCGCAGCGGGATTTCCTTGACGCTCCCCACAGGTGACACACCTGGAGAGGAATAGGCTGCAGATCCCTCGACGGCGAAGCCGCGCGCGACCCACACCGCGAGCGTCCCGCCGACCCCGATTCCGTCATTGATGAGGAGCGACGGATCGTAGCGCGTGAACTGTCCCAGCCCGCCGAGCTCGATCGTGCCGGGTCGCTGCGCGACGACGGGTACGGTCAGGAACGCCGACAGCACAACCGCGCTCGCGGGGACGGTCGCTCGCATGCGGGCTCCTGACTTCAGGTGGCGACTTCTGGGGTGAGCGCGGGCGATCCGCCCGTTTCGCTGCCCGCCGGTGCCGCGGCGGCGGAGCTGGGCGGCGGCGGGGGCGGCTCCGTCGCCTGATCGGCGACGATGCGGAACGACTTCACCGCTCCCTGGAGCCGATCGGCGGCCTCGGCGAGCTGGTTGGCCGACGACGCGATCTCCTCGGTGGACGCCGACTGCTGCTCGCTCGAGGCGGCGATTTCCTGTGCCGAGGCGAGCAGGCCGTCGGTCCCCTCGGCGACGG
>DATLVL010000251.1:0-6220 GCA_035577525.1 Gemmatimonadales bacterium
CGAGGTGACGAAGGAGCTGCCGCTCGAGCTGGTGGAGATCGAAACGCCACTCGAAAAGATGACGGCCGAGCGCGTCGCGGGAAAAAAACTCGTCCTTGTGCCGATCCTGCGGGCGGGTCTCGGGATGGTCGACGGCATTACGCAGCTCATTCCGTCGGCGCGTGTCGGACACATCGGCATTTATCGCGATCACGACACGCTGAAGCCCGTCGAGTACTACTTCAAGATTCCTCGCGACGGCGACGCGCGCGATTTCTTCGTGCTCGATCCCATGCTCGCGACCGGCGGCTCGGCGGCCGACGCCGTCGCGACGCTGAAGCGCGCCGGCGCTCAGCGCATCCGCTTCCTCTGCCTCGTTGCCTGCCCCGAGGGCGCGCGACGCATGAACGCCGAGCACCCGGACGTGCCGGTGTACGCCGCAGCGCTGGATCGACAGCTCAATGAGAAGGGGTACATCCTTCCCGG
Source organism: Gemmatimonadales bacterium (assembly GCA_035577525.1). Classification (GTDB taxonomy): domain Bacteria; phylum Gemmatimonadota; class Gemmatimonadetes; order Gemmatimonadales; family GWC2-71-9; genus DASTHG01. Next base: position 466 of record DATLVL010000251.1, read on the forward strand.
TCTCGGTGACGCAGGCGATCGGCTGTTCGGGACCCGGTGAGGGCGTAGACGCTCAGACGCCTAGGGAGACGCCAAGCCGCCGAGCCGCTGAGTGGACGCTCAGGATTCGAGGGGTGAGGAAGGGCCTAACCCCTATTCCTCGGCGTCCACCCGGCGGCTCCCGCGGCTCGGCGGCTATCCTGGCTCCTCGCAACTCTTTCCCCCCAACCTGTGTCACAATCCTGACAGCACCCCGTACGGAGCCGCGTGGACGAACATGAGCTGATCGCCCGAGTCCGTGCGGGGGAACCCGCCGCCGAACGGGCGTTGTACGATGCGCACGTCGACCGTGTGTACCGACTCGCCTACCGGCTGGCCGGCGACGACGAGCTGGCGCGCGACTTCACGCAGGAGACGTTCATCCGTGCATTCGACCGGCTCCACACGTTCCGTGGGGACTCTCGGTTCTCGACGTGGCTGCACGCCATCACCACGTCGGTCTCGTTGAACGGGCTGCGCAAGACGAAACGCTTCCGGTCGCAAACGTCGCTCGAAGCTGCCGATAGCGTGGCGATTACCGCGCGGAACGCGGAGCCAGATCTGAAAGTGCGGTTGCACGCGGCTATCGACGCGTTGCCGGACCGCTATCGCACGGTGGTGGTGATGCACGACGTGGAAGGGTACACGCACGAGGAAATCGCGGAGACGCTCGGGATGGAAGTCGGCACCTCGAAGGCACAGTTGTCCCGCGCCAGAGCGAAGCTGCGAGAATCACTGGCGGATTTCGCCGGGGAGTGGGCCTCATGAATGACGATCGATTCGAAGAGCGGATGCGTGAAGCGGCCCGGGATTATCACCAGCCGCCCGAACCGCCGCGCCAAGAGATGTGGATGGCGATCGAAGCCAGGCGCCGGCGCCGTGCCGCGTCGCGGATCTTCATTCTGCAGCCCGCTTGGCGTTGGGGGCTCAGCATGGCCGCTGTGCTCCTCGTGGGCGTCGCGATTGGATTGTCGCTCCGTCCCGAGACTCAGCGCGTCGTGCCGGCGTCCGGCCTCGCGACCCGTTCGGACCTCGCCTACGGCGTCGCGGCCGTGCAGTACCTGAACCGCACCGAAACGCTGCTCACCGGCTTCCGGGCCGATGCGCGCACCGGCCGCGTCGACACGCTATTCATCGACCAGGCGCGCGAGCTGCTGTCCTCGACGCGCCTCTTGCTGCAGTGTCCGGCGGGGCAGGATCCGCATCTCAAGCCGCTGCTCGAAGACCTGGAGCTCGTGCTGGCGCAGATCGCCCTGCTCCCCGGCGGCCGGCGCGACACGCTGGACGTCGACCTCATTACGCAGGGCATGGACCAACAGAGCGTGCTGACTCGTCTGCGGACGGCAATTCCCGCCGGCCCGGCGAGCGCACCGCGTACCCAAGGAGCGCTGTAACGATGTTCGCAATGCCATGGCTGGTCGCGGCCGTTTCGCTCACCCTGCAGCAGCCGGCAGCACCGGCTCCCGCGACCCCTCCAGCCCCTGCGGCTGCTGCGACGCGAGCCGAGCAGAGCCACCGCCGGCTCGGGGCGCAACTCGAAGCCGCGTCGGCGGCGCTCGAATCTGCCCAGGCCAATCTCGCATCCCTCACCGGCCTTTCCGGCATGTCCGGCCTTTCGGGTTTGACCGGACTCTCCGGGCTGTCGGGATTGTCCGGTTTGGAGGGGCTCAGCTCGCTCAGCAGTCTGGCGGGCCTCGAGTCGCTGGCCGGGGACTTCGATGATGCCACGGAGCTCGCTGGAGACCCGCCGCCTGCCTGGGCTGACCAGGATCCCGGCGATTCGCTCTACCGCTCCGCCCGGCAGCTGTTGAACAACAATCGCTACGCGGATGCAGCGAACGCTTTTGCGAACCTGATCAAACGCTACCCGCGTTCCGACTACACCCCCAACGCGTACTACTGGCAGGCGTTCGCACTCTACAAGACCGGCGACGGCGGCAACTATCGCAAAGCCCGCACCGTTCTCGAGTACCAGCGCGCCCACTTCACGCAGGCGTCGACGTTGGGTGACGCCGACGGCCTCTACGCACAAGTCCAAGGAGCGCTGTTCAAACAGGGTGATCCGGCCGCTGCCGAGTGGATCCGCAAGCATGCCCAGAATGCGGGAAACCCTCGAGACACGACCACCCGGACTTGCAGCACATCTGACGATGACGACGATCCCCGCATCGCCGCCCTCAACGCGCTGCTGCAGATGGACGCCGAGTCCGCCATGCCGATCTTGAAACAGGTGCTGGCGCGCCGCGACAGCTGCAGCGTGCAGCTGCGGCGCAAGGCCGTGTTCATTATTTCGCAGAAGCGCACCGCGGAAACCGAGGACATCCTGCTCAGCGCCGCGCGCGGCGATCCCGACCAGGAAGTTCGCGAGCAGGCGGTGTTCTGGCTCTCGCAGGTAGGGAGCGAGAAAGCCGTGACCGCGCTCGACTCGATCCTCCAATCCTCGACCGACGAGGAGATCCAGAAGAAGGCGCTGTTCGCCCTGTCCCAGATTCGCGGCGACCGCGCCGGCCAGATTCTGCGCGACTTCGCCGAGAAATCCAGTGCCTCGGATGACGCGCGCGAACAGGCGATCTTCTGGCTCGGCCAGGCGCACTCCGCCCAGAACGCGGCGTTCCTGCGCGGACTCTACGCCCGGCTGAACTCCGACGACCTGAAGGAGAAGGTGATCTTCTCTCTCAGCCAGAACCGTGACCCGGACAACGGGCGCTGGCTGCTCGATCTGGCGCAGAACGAGCGGGAGCCGGTCGAGATGCGCAAGAAGGCGCTGTTCTGGGCCGGCCAGTCGGGAGCGTCCCTCCCCGACCTGGCTGGGATCTACGACCGCACCACGAATGAGGAGATGAAGGAACAGCTGATCTTCGTCTACTCGCAGCGGCACGAGTCGGAGGCGGTCGACAAGCTGATCGACATCGCCAAGCACGATCCCAACGCCGAGCTGCGCAAGAAAGCCGTGTTCTGGCTCGGGCAATCTCATGATCCGCGCGCCCGTCAGGCGCTGCTGGACATCATCAACCAATGAAGACCATCCTCGTCGTCACCGCGGCGGTGTTCGGGCTCGCTTCGCCCGCCGCGGCACAGTCGCTGGCAGCGCGCGTCGCCCAGGCACCCGACGGCGACGTCCGCGTGGCCTTCGCCGCTCGCGAGGGCGTCTACGGAAACGGCCACAACGTGATTCAATGGGGCTGCGACCATGGCCACTGCCGTCAGCAATCGGAGGGCAACTGGTCCGACGACGTCGACTGGCGCACCCCGTGCGACTCGGGGCCCGTGCGCGTGACGTTCTGGGTGCGCGGCGGCAAGGTCGTGTCGCTCCACGCGTACGTCGGCGGGCAATGGATTCCGCGCCAGGGTGTCACCGACCTGGGCCGCGTCCCCGCCGCCGAAGCGGGGCGCTATCTGCTGAGTCTCGCCCGAGAGGCCGGCGGCCAGGTCGGGGAGCACGCAGTGTTCGTCGCGACGCTGGCGGACAGTGTCACCGCCTGGCCCGAGCTGCTGCGGCTGGCACGCGACGAGTCGGTGCCCGAGGCGACGCGGCGCTCGTCGGTCTTCTGGGTGTCGCAGGCGGCGGAGGAAGCGGCGACGCGGGGACTCGACTCGCTCGTGGGGGAGGACACCGTCGACCGCGAGGTGCGCGAGCAAGCGGTCTTCGCCTTGTCGCAGCGCCCGCGGGAAGAAGGGGTACCGGCGCTGATCCGCATCGCGAAGACGCACGGCGATCCCGAGATTCGCCGCAAGGCGATCTTCTGGCTCGGTCAGTCGCACGACCCGCGCGCGCTGGCGCTGTTCGAGGATCTCCTCACCAAACCGTGACCATGCCGGTGGGGGGAGCCCTATATTGCGGCTCCCTCCACCGGGTGTTGGCGATGCAGCAGGCCACGCGACGCGTTCACACGGGGCGCGTCCTCAACCTCGATGTCGACACCGTACGCTTCCCCGACGGCTCGACCGGCGAGCTCGAAATCATCCGCCATCCCGGCGCCGCCGCGGTCGTGCCGCTCGCCTCTCCCGCGGACTCGGCCGATCCCGTCGTGCTGCTGCTGCGGCAATTCCGCTATGCGGCGGGGGGACCGCTGTGGGAGATTCCCGCTGGTCGACTGGAGCCGGGCGAGGCACCCGATGCGTGCGCGCAGCGTGAGTTGCGGGAGGAAGCCGGTGCCAGTGCGGGACGGCTGGAGCGGCTCACCACCATCTGGACCACCCCCGGGTTCACCGATGAGACGATTCACCTGTTTCTCGCGACCGACCTCACCATGGTCGAGGTCAATCGCGAGCCCGACGAGTTTATCGAGGTGGTCGCGCGCCCCCTCTCCGAAGTCCTCACCGCGATCAAGCGCGGCGAGATCAGTGACGCAAAGACCGTAGTCGCAATCCTCTATATGGCCGGGTTCGTGCTCGGGTTGTAATGACGCACTGTCCGGCCGAGAGGACGGTCGCAACGTGTCTTGGATCACGTGCGTTTCCGTAAGGGCTTTGTATACATAGGGCGTTGACATGTGTAACGCGCGGTATAGATCGTGCGTAGGAGGAGGAGCCCAAACGGGGCAGCCTTCGATGGGAGAGGCACTATGACCATGACAGCGATCAATTCGTCGCCTCGGGCGCTGGAACGCGAGGCCCTGCATGAGTTAGATGATGCCCATGTCGTGCAACGGCATTTGGCGGGTGATCCGCAAGCGTTCAGTATGCTGGTGGATCGCTATCAGGGACGGCTGCTGAGTTTCGTCAATCGCACCATCGGGGACCGTGAGCGCGCCGAAGACCTCGTGCAAGAGGTGTTCATCCGCGTGTTCCGGCACCTGCATCGCTTCGACCAGACGAAGAAGTTCTCGACCTGGATCTATACGATCGCCTCGAACCTGGCGAAGAACGAGCTGCGCAACCGCAGCCGCAATCCGCTGGTCTTCTTCCAGACGATCAAGCGCAACTGGGAAGCCGATCACCGTCCGTTGCAGTTTGAAGACACGACGGCGCGGCCCGACGATCTGTACCGGAAGCGCTTCCTGAAGGACGCCGTCGAGCAATGCGTCAGCCAGCTCCCCGAGCATCACCGCGTGGTGTTCGTGCTGCGCGAGCTCGAGGGCAAGAGCTACGAGGAAATCGCCGAGATTACCGGCTGCAACCTGGGAACCGTGAAAAGCCGCTTGAATCGGGCCCGGAACAGCTTCGCCCAGCTGATCGAACCGCTGGTCGAGTAGCTTGGGGCGGAACCCGGTCCGTATGACCGGGTACTGCCAGCCGTCATGACCTGTCGAGAATTTGTCGCGCGCTACAGTGATTTCCGCGACGGGTTGATCGCGGCGCCAAGGGAAGCGCGGCAGTTCGCGCGTCACTTGGCGTCGTGTACTGCCTGTCAGCGGTACGACGCGGCATTGCGACGCGGTATCGGGAGTCTCCAGACAGCAGGATCGGAGCCCGATACCGCGTTTCGTTCCCGGCTCGATCGCCGGCTCGACTCGGAACGGGCGAAGGCCGGCCGCCCGTCCTTACCGGCGCGCCCGGCCTTCGCTGCCGCGCTGCTCGTTGCGATCGCGATCGGCCTGATCGCCTGGGAGTCGGCGCAGCATCGCCCCAGCGTCGTCATCGCCCCGACACTCCCCCCGGTCCCCTTCCCGAAGCCCGTGGCGCAGGCCGGAGTGCCCTTTGTGTCGTTCCAGGATCCCCGCACCAGCGTCATGTCCGGAAATCCCTATCCGTACGGCACCGCGTACGTCGAACCGGCCTTCGTGGAACCTGTCAG